>JBBQMJ010000007.1:0-21666 GCA_038328815.1 Fimbriimonadales bacterium
AAGTCGCGTCGGTGACGTCCACAATCCCGGTAACGCCGGTGCTAAACACATCGCTCAATTGAACGCCGATAGCCTTCAAAGATCCAGACAGCTCCCCGGTCTTGAACACCAATCGCACCTTTCCCGTCCCTTCGCTAGCGCCGCTCACAGCTCTAATTTCAGACGCCATCCCCGATTCCTTATCGGCAACCAAATTGGCGGCTAGCACCGGCACCTCAATGCCGCGATAGTTGCCACCATAGATCTCGGTCCGTCCCGACATCTGCGGGTGCTCAGTCGTCCCGCGAACCGTTGCCAAAAAGGCGCCGGTGCCTCCCGAATCCTTCACAAACTTAGCCAGCGCCACGCCTGTTCCAACAACTTTCAAATCCAGCTTCTTGGAGGCCAGATCAACCGTACCGACTGCGCTCACCGAACCGGACTCGGAATGCACGACGCTTCTTGTCACCTTGACCAGTTGCCCATCCACCGTCGCCGCAGCGTCAAAATCTCCAGTAACCGGACTCTCAATATGCCCGTCGACATAACGAGCCGTGCCACTCGCTCTCACGTCGGCAATCGGCTTCGAAACCGTGCCGCTAATAAATGCGTTGACATCACCCGTCCCCGTCAGGCCCTTAAGTCCAAAGCGCGAGGCCACGGCCTGCAACTCAACGCCCTTAGATGCAAGCGCCGCACTCAATGCGTGAGTCTTAAAGTCAACTTGGCCCTGTCCGTTAATCGTCGAACCCTGCCACTTGACTGACTTGATCACGACATCCGCCGTCGCCGTATCAGCTCTAGCTCCAAAAGTCGGGTTCGTCAAAGTCTCGCCCTTCACAACCAACGTCGCAGCCGAACCGTTGCCATTAACCTGAAAGCCGCCCTTGGGATCGTATGCAAACCAGCCATCGTAGGCCGCCCGGTTGTAGGCGAAGTCCTTCGGAATGAGCTTAAGCAGCGTCGGACCGAGTGACCGCTGATTGGCAGACTTAGCCGAAAGCTCCCCACCTATGACCAGCCCCGAGACCCAAGAAACCGAGCCCTTAAAAACAGTGCTTGCCGAAGAATTGTGAGCCGTGACCGTCCCGTTCAACCCATCGGTCGTCACATAGCCGACGAACCTAGCCTCGTCAGCACGAGGCTCATTTCGATACTGAACACCCTGCCCCGAAACATCCAGCCGGCTTTCAAAAGCCAGCTTCCCACCCGGGTTAACCTGCATTGAAAACGGTCCGTTCGAAACGAGCCTGTCCACCTTGAAATCGGCAAGCAGGGCAACCTTCTTGCCCTCGGGAGTCGATGCAAAATGCTTGGCTGCCGATGTCAAATCCAACCTGCTGGAGCTGAACCGTAACAGCAAGCCGCCCTTATCCATGCCCTGTAGGGCAAAGGCCGTGTTGCCAATGCTGTCGAGCTCGGCACTTCCCGCAGCTACCCACCGCTGCCCAACTCCATCAATGATCACCTTTGGTGATGAGGCGTGCTGCCTCCACGTCGTCGCGCCCGCGTAGTCAGTCACATCGGCATCAAAGCCATCGATCTCAACGTGATAAGGAACCTGCGAAGGCTGCTCCGAAGTCTTGGGCAAGTAGCTCAGCAGGGGCAGCTTGCCATCCGCAAGCCGGACGATCGTTGACTTGACGTTATTCGTCTTGATCGACATCACCCGCCCGCTGCTCGGCGCCGCAAAAAGGTTGACCGCCTCAACGTAATCCGCGCTAAACAACGCCTTGCCATCAGGGTCGAGAAGCACAGGCCGCTCAACCCGAAGATTCCCCCGAAAATAGTCGAAAGCATAGGAGACCGCAGTTAGCTTAAGCTCGCCGCCCTCAGACTGATACTTGAACAGCAACGGCCGGTTCGGAGCGGAAAGGGTGATCGCAAGGCTGTACACAAAGGCGCCGCCCCACAGGGCGATGATCGCCATGGGGGCCAGGATCGTGATAAACCTGATCGACCTCCAGAGTGCTCGAATGCTAAATAACTCCTGACCCGTTCGCAATTACCGACGACGCGTCAAGGCTCGACGTTCACGCCGTTTGCATTTCAAGCTTCGCCACGCGCTCAGCCATGACCTTCTTGCTGAACTCGATCGCGTTGTATGAACTGCGAATAAATGGCCCGCTCGCAACAAACGCAAAGCCCAGTTCTTCGCCGATCACGTCGTATTCCTTGAATACCGTCGGGTGAATGTAATCGTTCACGGGAAGATGCTTCATGGTCGGACGCAGGTATTGGCCTATCGTTACGGCATCCACGCCAACCGTCCTCAAATCCTTCAACGTCTTGATAACCTCGTCCTTGGTCTCGCCAAGCCCAAGCATAATGCCCGACTTGGTGTAGATGTTGGAATCCAGTTCCTTGACGGTCTGAAGCAGCTTCATCGAGCGCTCGTACTTGGCCTGCGGCCTTACAACCGTATGCAGCCTTTCAATGGTCTCGATGTTGTGGTTGTAAATCTCGGGCTGGGCGTCCGTCACCAGCTTGATGCACCACTTCTTGCCTTTGAAATCCGGGGTGAGAACTTCCACGATGGCAAGCGGGTTGGCTTTGTGTAGCTCTCGAATAGTCTCGGCAAACTGAGTCGCGCCTTCGTCGGCCAGGTCGTCGCGTGCGACGCTAGTAACGACGATGTGTTTGAGGCCCAGGTCATTGGCAACCTTGGCAATATCAGCTGGCTCTTCCTGATTGACTTCTGTTCCCCTACCGACTTTGATCGCGCAGAAGCCGCAGCTCCTGGTGCAAGTGTCGCCCAGGATCATGAAGGTAGCGGTCTTCTTGCTCCAGCACTCAGGAAGGTTCGGGCAACGGGCGCTTTCGCAAACCGTGTGCAAGCTTTTAGCCCGCATCATCCCCTCGACTTGCTTAATCGTGTCAGGGCGCGGGAGTCGGATGGTCAGCCACTCCGGGAGACGTTGGCTCATAGGTTGATTATAGCTGGAACGGAGGTTGACTTACCGATGAGGCCGCCAAGGGTCAGGGCAATCGGAAAAGGAACTGGCTAAGAATACTTGCGGCTCGGTCAAATGAAGGTCGATACGCTGACCGAAGATGACCGTGAGCTTGCGCGTTGCGGTGAGGGCGAAGGTCACGAGTGGCATCAGCCAGGTGGGCCGGTATTCGCGCTTGAGGGTTAGTTGGATCGAGATTCCTGGTTGCTTTGTTGACGAGAGACAGGAAACCGTCTCGGTCAGTGATCCTTACTCCGGGGAAATGATTTATCAGGTGTTCGCGCAGACAACTCTCGCACTCCGCGGTAAGTCGCAGGAAGTAAGTGTCTTCCACATTTGCTAGTGCCAATCCGATGTCTTCGTAATTAACGCCCGTCGCCGGTACCCTTCTTGGTCCCGATGGAGAGAGCAACTTATTTAGGGCCACCTTTGAAGCCGCTAATTCGCTCTTAATAAGTTCTATTCGGGCGGTGTGCGCAAAGCTCATTACCTGGCAAATAGCCGTTCGACGAGCCACTTAAAGGACTTCTCGTCGTCGTACTGAGCCATTGCCACGCCACCAATCGATATCTCCCACTTCTTTTTTTTTGGCTTCCAAAGATAATCGGCATCCTTAAAGGTTGGAATCGCCTGAATGCGGACTTCTCCGCGCGTAGCTCTTCCTTTCGACTTGACCTCGATGCGGAGGCTTTGATCGTTCTTAGATAAGACGAGATCAGCCCGGTGGCTCGATGAGAAATCCATCCCATCAGTACTTCGTGCCACCCAACCCAATCGTTTGGCCCAGCTTAGGACCTGAAGCAGCAGCTTCTTCTCAAGCTCGTAATTCACGTTGGGCGTTTGGTCTAGCCATTCAGGGAGGGCCATAGGAAGGATTGTACTGCAAGGACAGGGTCACCCTTGCCTATGCTGAGAGCATTCGTTCGCGTTCGCATCTACATCGTTGTCGATATCGAAATGCCACAGCAAAGCGCCCCTCCCTAGGCCATCCGACCCTTTATTGTTGGCGTAGGAACGGAACGGGTGTACGTTACGGGCAATACCGCGTGCGCGGCGCAAAGGTGAATTAAGATGACAATCGGCGACGTTTTAGCTGTTATCGCTCTGATAACCGGACTCGGAATTAGCTCTTGGGCTGTGATGGTTTGTGTGGCGCTTCTTTGCCAAAAGAAGGCAAGCGCGGCAAAGGACATCATCAAAGCCTCCCCCTGGACCTCGCTGGTCTATGGCCTGGTGATCCTCGTCGTCGTCGGCACGATGTCTATCGTGCTCCTCGCTCAACCGTTCCCGCTCATCAAGATTTTCGGCTGGTCGCTATTAACGGTGCTCCTTGCCGGTGCAGGCATCGGCGCTTCCGGATTTGCCCTGCTTGCTGGTTCGCGCATCCGAATGATGGACGACACAATGACAGACTATCAGGCTCTCTCCCGAGGCTCTGCCGTCGTACTGATTTCAGCGCTGACTCCCGTTCTAGGAACGTTCCTCATCGGACCGGCCGGCTTCGCCATTTCGCTTGGCGCAGGCGTTCGCGCCATGTTGGCCCGAGCCGAAGCCCCGCATTTCGAGATCGCATGAAACTACGTCGCCGGGAAGTTTTGGGACTTGGCATCGCTGCCGGTGGAGCAACCCTCCTCAGCGGCTGTGCAAAGGTCGCCCAGAGGGTGGGGGGCCTTGCGGACGCTGGCCTTCCGGCCTCGCTGGACCTTCCCAAAGGCCCCATCCATCCAACGGTTCGACTTCTGAACCGCGCAGGATTTGGACCAAGACCTGGCGAAATCGCCCTCGTTTCGGCTGAAGGACATGAAGCCTACGTCGATAGACAACTCAACCCGACAACGGATGAAGACCTCAGCCTGATCCTTCAGTTGGAACGGATCGAGTCCATCAAAGAGCATGGCTCTGAACTGGAAGACGAGCCAGTTAATGAGATGCTGCGCCAGATGCAACAAGCGGCGCTGCTAAGAGCAATCTATGGCAGGCACCAGCTCCAGGAGCGGATGTCCGACCTCTGGACGAACCACTTCAACATCTACGCCCGAAAGAACGACGAGCCCAACCAGAAGCAAACCGATACGGAACAGGTAATCCGTAAGCATGCCCTAGGCAAGTTCCCGGACATGCTGAAGGCCTCCGCCCACAGCCCTTCCATGCTTGCCTATCTGGACAACCAAGTCAACCGGCGCGGCGTTGCTAACGAGAACTATGCCCGCGAGCTCATGGAACTCCACACGCTTGGCGTCCATGGCGGCTACTCGCAGAAGGACGTTCAAGAAGTCGCCCGCTGCTTCACCGGTTGGGGGCTTGAAAACGGATTCATGCGTCGTCGAGGCGATTTCAAATTCGACTCTGACCTTCATGACAACGGACCAAAAACCGTCCTCGGCCACCGAATCCCTGGTGGAGGCGATCAGAAGGACGGCGAGATGGTGCTGGACATCCTTGGCAGCCACCCGGCAACGGCAAAGTTCGTCTCCATGAAGATTTGCCGCCACTTCCTCGGCGTCACCGAAGGACCTTGGGTTGACAAGCTTTCCCAAATCTATCTCGACACCGGCGGCGATATCAAAGCAATGCTGCGGCCGCTGCTGCTATCCGACGACCTCATCAACGGCCCGCCAGTTCCCAAGCGCCCGCTGGACTATCTCGCCTCCGCCATGCGCGCAGTCGATGCTAAATCAGACTGCAACCGCGGTCTGCAAGAGCATATGGATCACATGGGTCAGCCGCTTTACCAATGGCCGATGCCCGACGGTTTCCCCGAAAAAGCGACCGCTTGGACAGGCTCGCTGCTAGCACGCTGGCGATTCTCCCTAGCCCTCTGCAACGGGCAAATTGGTGGCACCACTGTGAACTTGAAGGGCTTGTTCGACAAGACTGAGGAAGCTCCCTTGGCTGCGGCAACAAACCTGGTCCATGGCCGCGAGCCGGGACCGGAGGACAAGCCTCTGGATGGCATCTCCGATCCTGCGAAATTGGCCGCCCTCTGCCTTGCTTCGCCTGAATTTCAATGGCGGTGAAATGATGAGAAACGATTGGTATAGCTGCGATGGATATGGCGACGGCGAGAAGACCGAAGGCACGCCGTTTGCCCGCGTCACCTCAAGGCGCACGGTGCTAGTCGGCGTCGCGCTGGGCGCAGTCTCCTGGCTGACCGCCAAGAGCGCCCTTGCCCAAGTTGCCGTTCACCCAAAGCGAACGAACCGAAACCTCATCGTCTCAATCTTCCTCCGAGGCGGCGCCGATGGCCTCAACACGGTCGTCCCTTATGGCGAAGACGCCTACCACCGCCTGCGTCCAACCCTCGGCTTGGCCTCGCCCCGTGGCGGAAAGGGAAGCGCTGCAGAACGAGTGCTCGACCTTGACGGCTTCTTCGGTTTCAACCCAGCACTTGCGCCTTTGCTTCCTCTCTACAAAGAGGGCCAGCTTGCCGTGCTCCATGCCGTGGGATCCAACGACCATACGCGCTCCCACTTTGAAGCAATGAGCACGATGGAGCGCGGCCTCTCGCAGGTCAACGCGGGAGTCTCCAGCGGCTGGCTTGCACGCCACCTTGAAACTTGCCGACCCGAACATGTCGTACCGTTGCGCGCCGTAGCCCTGGGCGCAACCATGCCCGATTCCCTCCGCGGCGCAACCGACGCTTTAGCGATGGAGTCCCTTGCCGACTTCCGACTAGATACCGACGCCGACATCACTACCGCCCTCAAGACCCTATACAAAAAGGGCGACGATGCGCTGACCGAAGCCGGCCGCGAAACCCTTCACGTACTGGACACCCTTAATCGTCTCGATCCGAAGAGCTATAAGCCAAGCCACGGCGCTGTCTATCCCAAATCCGACCTCGGTTCAGCATTGGAGCAGGTCGCATTCCTGAACAGGGCGAATGTCGGCCTTGAGATCGCGGCTCTAGACAAAGGCGGCTGGGACACGCACGTGGCCCAGGGCGTTTCAACGGGCATCCTCTCAGGCCAGCTAGACGATCTCGGCAAGTCCCTTGCCGCCTTCTCCCAAGACCTGGGACCCGAGATGGCCAACATCACCGTCATCGTCCAAACCGAATTCGGCCGAAGGGCAGGCGAAAACAGCGGCTTAGGCACCGACCACGGCAGAGCAAGCATGATGCTGCTAATGGGTGGCGGAGTCAAAGGCGGAAAGGTCTACACGAAATGGCCGGGTCTGGAAGCCCACCAACTAGAAGATCCGGGCGACCTGCGGGTAACCACCGACTATCGAGACGTCCTCGCCGACGTGCTGGTTGCCAGGACAGGCGACAGCGATGTTCAAGCGGTTTTCCCAGGACTAGACCACCAACCCGTGGGCTGCATGGCTGACGAACGCTGGGCAGGCGGACCTGGCGCCCTGACCTAAGCTGTTACCAAGGTCAACAGACTGACTTCCGGCGGACAAAGGAATCTTGACGGCGGCCCAGTCGTCCCCACGCCCCGCGTAACATAAAGTGGTGTAGGAGCTTCAGGATAGAAACCACGTACATAACGCCGTCCGTTATCTGTATGCATCGGCGTAAACCCGCCAGGGAACCTAAACTGCCCGCCGTGGCTATGGCCGCTGAGCATCAAAGATGCCCCGGTAGGCAGGTAGTCCACCGCGTCAGGCTCGTGCCAAAGGACAATCTCAGGCTTCTTGTCCGCGTGAAGAAGGGCTTTATAGGGATTCGCCATCTTTGCATTTAGGCTGTCAATCCCAACCCACTCAATGCCTTCATGCTCCCAATGTTCGTTGCGAAGGAGCTTGATGTTCAGCTCATCCATGATTGGCCGCAACCAAGCCGCAGTCCCAAGCCAGTAATCATGATTCCCTGGCACAGCGACAACGTTCCCCATCATGGCCATCAGAGGTGTAAGCGCCTCACCAATCAGCCAGGGGCTCTCCGCTTTCCAATACCCAACATAGTCGCCCACAAGAGCCACCATATCAGGCGATTCATCAAGCGCCATGGCGATCGCCCGTTGACAAAGCTCAAGCGAGTATTTATCCCTAAGATGCAGATCGCCAAGCACGGCAATCCGAAATCCATCAAGTCGCCGCGGCCAACCCGGCAACGCAAGGGTTTGCCTTTCCAGAACCAGCCGCTTCGATTCCACCAAAGCGCCGTAAACTAGCGTTGCGGCCCCGGCTGCGGCTGCCGCAATACCAAATTCTTTCCAGCCCAAGTCTTAGGCTCCCCTCAGCGTGAGGATCGTCGCTTCAGGGCGACAAAACAGGCGAAGGTCGGGGCCTGATGTGCCCACGCCACGCGTGACATAGAGCGGCACCTTGGACTCGGAGTAAGAGCCCGCGGAGTACTTGCGAGCCCCAATCCGCGTCTCACTCGGAATCCCGCCCGGAAGACATATCTGGCCCCCGTGGCTGTGGCCGCTAAGCTGCAGGCTCACGTGCCCTGGCATGTCGTCAGCAAAATCAGGCTCGTGGAGAATGGCTAGAAGGGACTTGGAATGGCCCTCTTCCAGCAGCATTTCCATGCCAGCCTCGTGCTTGCCAAAGATGGCATCGTCGATTCCGGCGATGGTAACACCGCCGACCTCAACAAACTCATTCCTTAAGACCTTGGCACCTGAATCCTCAACCGTTCTTATGACCCTTTCAGGACTTGGTGCGTAGTAATCGTGATTTCCCATCACAGCAAATACAGGGCATTTGGCTTCCCGAATGGGCTCTAAGGAGCCTTTCACCAGGCCGAGCGTCAGCTTGGTAGACCGGCTGATATAGTCACCGCCCAAGATAATTAGGTCAGGCTTCTGCTCGACAACCCACTTCGCCGCAGATTGTGCTCGCCGCATCGTAGCGGGGGAGGTGACGTGAGTGTCCGCAATGAACCCAACTCGGAAACCGTCCGCATCCCACTTGGGCAATGCCAGTTCCTGTTTCGAAAACTCCATAGAGTTTGAGGTGACATCGCCAACGGCAACCCCTACCAAGGACAGGCATGCGCCAGCGCCAGCCCATCGCAGCACATCTCTCCTAGAAGGTTGGGCGGCCACGAGGTTAGATCGCCTCCATCACACGTCGGGCAATATCGGCGCTGCCGAATGGCGGCATCAGGTACAAGCCCTGGGCTGACTTGCGAATCACCCGGGCCAAGTTCTGAGCTTCTTCAACACCAACTTCAAGGGCCGCAGCATCGTCGGGAGCGTCGCTCATGCGCTGCCTAAGCCAGTCTGGAACACGCACACCGGGGACTTCGTTGTGCATGAACTCGCAGTGACGCTTGCTTCTAAGCGGCAACACGCCAACGAACACAGGCACGCCAAGACCAGCGCACGTCAACGCGACTTGCTCTGCGACTTCAGGATCGAAGACAGGCTGCGTGTAAACCACGTGAGCCCCCGCATCGACTTTTCGCTTCAATCGATCCAGCTCTAGGTCATTGTCGATCGACAAGGGGCTGTAGGCACATGCTATCGTAAATCCGCACCGGATACCTACGGAATATCCTGCCATGTCGATACCATCGTTTAGACGATGTAAAACTCGAATCAGGCCGATCGCGTCAATGTCGAACACGCTTGTTGCGGAAGGATAGTCGCCGATTGTCGCGGGGTCGCCGGTAACCGCCAAGATGTTCCGAACTCCCATCGCGTGGCAGCCGAGAAGGTCCGATTGGATAGCAAGCAGGTTACGATCCCTGCACGAGAAGTGCATCGTGACCTCGATGCCAATTTTGTTCTGGATAATGCTGCTGACCGCGGATGGGTTCATACGCAGCCGAGCCCGCGCGCCATCCGAAATGTTGATGACGTCGACACCCAGGATCTTGAGCGTTCGAACCCCGTGTAGTAACTTGTCCAGGTTCAATCCGCGGGGCACATCCATCTCCACGGCAGTCACAAACTTGTTGCCGATCTTTTGGGCAAGCTCGCTCGGCTCGGTAACAGGTAGCGGCTGGGCGTCCTCGCGCTCTTTGATCTGAGAAACCTTTGGCCGAGTCGTCTTCTTGACGTTGGAAAGCTCTTTTCTTAGCTGCCGGATGTGCTCAGGAGTCGTTCCGCAGCAGCCACCGACGATGCGCGCGCCTTCCTCAACTAGCCTTACTGCGGCCTTCGCGAAATACTCGGGCGACGTGTCGTAGGCAATGGCGCCCTTGACCAACTGCGGGAAGCCCGGCGTGGGGAAGGCAAGGATTGGGAGCGTTGTTGACTCGGCAATCATGCGAACCAGGTCAAGCATCCGTTGCGGGCCGACAATACAATTCGCGCCAACCGCCACAACGCCAAGCTCCATCATCTCGCGCGTGCAGCGCGATGGCAACCCTTCGGCAAGCATCTCGCCATCTTCGATATAGGCCTTGCTGACGATGATCGGCAGATCACTGACCTCGCGGACTGCCTCAACAGCAGTCTTGAGCTCACACATGTCGATGTAAGTTTCGAGGATGAATCCGTCAACGCCACCATCTGCTAAGGCTTTGGCCTGAGCTCGAACGGCTTCGGAAAGCTGGGCCCCCGTGATCGTTCCAATAGGCTCCATAGCCCTGCCACACGGGCCGATTGCGCCAAGAACTAGCCGATCGGGCCCGGCGGCCTCTCGAGCCAACCTGGCACCAGCAAGATTGAGTTCCCGCAGGTCGACGGTCACGTCGGGCATGCGGATAGAGTTCGCTTCGAAAGTGTTTGTCTCGACGAAGTCGGCGCCGGCGTCGAAATACGCTTGGTGAACTTCACGGACAAGATCAGGTGCCTGGATGTTTGCGAGATCGTAGGGCTGCTTGGTGTAACCGCGCTCTGCCAAACATGTCCCGTTCGCGCCGTCGCCTAAAAGGACCCCTTTTTCGAGTGCCTGTATAAGCCCGGCCACCCTTAGGTTATACCTGCGTATAGGCTAGAAGAACTTCGTCCTTCACTTCATGCGCTGCTTGTCGCAATCGCTTGAGTGCGTCAAGTTCGAAGTTGGAAATCCGGCCTACTGGGTGACGCAAATCCAAGGAGCTCATGATGTCGCCCATCCGCGGGCTGTCATCAAGGCCAAGGACATGGCCGAGCTCGTGACTCGCTTCGTGGCGCATATGCTCGAAAGACATGTATCCGCCGCGCGGCATTTTGACTCGCACGTGAACATCAGCGCTGGTCTTGTCGGTCGGCTGTCCATCCACAAAATCGATCGCGCGCTTCCACTTCACCAGACCGCCCACCGCGACTTTCCCGTCCTTGACGTCATTTTCAAACTTCAGATGAATGTCCGCGCCCTCTTCGACGTCTGTACGCATGAAAGGATTTTCACCGTCAAGGCCGTCGTTCCAAAGCTTGATGGCGGCATCGATGGCGCGATCGCAATCGCCCTTTCTACGGCTGTTTATGTTGTCGAAGGCAACATAAATCTTCAGGGGATGATCCATAAGCACGAGATTCGCATGGGCCAAAGCCATCAACGGAGAGCCGCCTCGAAGGTCGTCTCGGGCGTCCTCGACCTGCTGGATCATGTCTTGCTGAACACCGATAAAGCCCTCGGTGCGATTGATCGAGGAAAAGGAAGGGAGCGCCAAAGTCGCTAGGCAAATAGTGGTCCAAAATCGATTCGACATCTTGTCTTTCCTCACAGCAAAAGTCCGCGGATCCACCGCGCACAATAAATCATCGGAAAGGCATTGACAGGAGCACATCCTGTCCCCACGAACCTGGTGTGAATACTGTATCGGTGTGGGCGTGCCAATTTGGCAGCCTACACATAGCCAGCGCCCTCTCCTTGCATTTTCAATTTCATGGCAAAACCATCGAAACTGAACGGTTGACCTCAACCATAGAACTAAGGTTCCGTGTCAGCGATCAATTCTTTTTAAGGGATGCGGTAAGGCACAATCTCAACGTGATTCCAGCTCGCATGGTTTGCTTCGATCTCGGAGGCGTCCTCGCCCGCATCAACCGCACTTGGCAGGGCGCCGCCAAAACGGCGGGTATTCAAACTTGCCTAGCGCCAGATCCGGAAATCCCACTCGCTGACCTTGCATGCTTTGACGAGTTTCAGGCGGGCAAACTTGGACTTGCCGAATACTTGGATGACCTTGCCGTTGCCCTTGGCGTTAACGACGAGCAGGCGCTGGCGGTTCATAACTGCATCCTTGTGACACCTTATGACGGCACCGAGGACCTCATTGCCCTCATCAAGCAGGGGGGCTCCCGAACGAGTTGCCTCTCAAACACCAACGCACCCCATTGGGAAATCCTACGATCCAAGGACCACTTTCCCGGCATCGCGAGTCTTGAGTTCGGCATGGCCTCACATGAAGTAAAGATGGAGAAGCCGAACACGGAAATATTCCGCCACTTCGAGGCAACCGTTGGCGCAGAACCGGACGAAATCGTCTTCTTTGATGACTCTGAGCCGAATATCAAAGCGGCGAAGGCTTTAGGCTGGCGAGCCTATTGGATTGATCACGAGAAGGAGACGGCCCCACAAATCCGTCGAGCTCTTGAACAAGAAGGCATCAGTCTGTAGTTAGCGCTCAACGCTGAAATCGATCTCGGAAAGCCCCAAGGCCGATTTGAGCCCGACAAGCTGTCTCTCGATTTTGGTCTCATTCTTGGAGCCCTTGGGTGAGATGGGATGGACGATAACTGTTCCCCTATTTCCTGAACGGGCTAACCTCCACGTGCCCGTTACTTTTCCATTTTCGAGAACGGTGGCTTCAACTTGACCCGCCGGTCGGAAGACCTCCTTGTGGACCGTCGCGGGAAGGAAGAGGGTCTTATCCCTGAAACCCATCATCAGCGGGTCGAATTTGGCGAGCAATCGTAAGCCAGAGGGTTTGGCCAACGGTGCTTCGGTCCCTTTGAGGATGAACCGCTGGCCCGGGAATCCTTCAACTTCGACACTTTGAAGTTCATCCCTGAGCGCTTTGAACGCCTCGCGTGCCTGAGATGCGGACATTCCTGCCCAGTAAACGCAGTCGGCGAGCGTGGCTGGGCCGTGGGTTGCGAAGTAGCGACGCATGAGTTCAATCGTCGCCTCTTGAGTTGTCCAACGCTTCTCGGGCCGTTCGATCCTTTTGAACTGCGTGGCACCCTTTTGGGGAGTGAGCAGGACTATCTTTCCAAGATAGGCTAGCCCCATGACGTCTAGGCCCCATCCCACCATGAACATGCCCTTGAACTCGGTAACTTGCTCGTGAATCTGTTGCCTTGTTAGCGGACCGGTTGCTAACGCTTCCAGGATTCGATCTTCTGCCGCTTCCAAGCTGGAGTCAGAGAAAGCCGCGTGCTTTGCCATCCAGCCGACAAAGCGCTTGCGACGGGCTTCTCCAAAGGCCTCCAGCATCAAGCCATAGTCTTCGGGCGTGTGCACGTGGATCGTCGAGCGGACTGTCCACGACTTGATCAGTTCGCCGCTCTGCAGAGCTTTGTAATCCCAATCTTTCTTCGTTTTGGCGGTGCGCGCGGCTACTCCGACCGGGAGGCTTGTGGCGTACTGCGTTTGGACACCTACGCAAGCCCGGACGGCGTCGATAGGTCCGGCCACGGGCGTGAGCAGGCCGTGGCTACGAAGGATCATCGATCGGGCCTGGTTAGCCGTTATTTTAAGGACCTCGCTCATCGCTTGGAGATTATAGAGCGGACTCCTCGGACGCAGGGAAGAGCACCCTGCGGCTACGGGGACCAGAGTGCGGTTATTGGCATTGCGACCAGATGAGGGCCGATAGAAACGACTTCGTCGCCATCGTAGAGGATCACACCGCGGTGGAAGCGCGCCCCGGTTAACTCGGCCAGGAACCGTAGTCCCTCAAAGTCATCATTCGAAACGGCATGGCCAGCGACGACATCTACTCCCACGACCCGGCCATCTCGGGCTTCTAGAACAAAGTCGACCTGCTTTTGTTTCACGGTTCGCAGGTGAAATAGCCACGGTTTAACCCGGCCTGCGCTGGAGAGCTTTTGCAGCTCGTTTGCCACGAAGGTCTTTAGCGCTGGTTCAAACCTTAACGCGTCGGTTGCCAGGGCTTTTGCATCCATGCCCGTGAGGTAGCAAAGCAAGCCAGTATCGACTATGAACGCTTTGGATGACTTTGCCAAACGGGTCTCCACATTGGCTGACCAGGCTGGCACGAGGTGTACTAGGAAGAGCGCCTTGAATAGGTCGATGTAGCGTGTAAGCGTTGTGTGAGGGACCCCGGTGTCTACAGACAGGCTTGAAATGTTTAGTGTGGAACCCGACCGCGCGGAAAGCAGCGCTAGCAGCCTTGGCATTTGGGTCAAGCCGGTGACATTTGAGAGGTCGCGGACATCTCGGTCCAGTACGGTCCGGACATAGCTCTGAAACCAAGCCTCACGTCTTGACTCGGAGCTTCGTTGGACGGGTTCAGGGAACCCTCCTTTTGCGATTCGTTGGACAAGGTCGTCCTTTGAACTCGGGTGAAATCCTGCGGGCAGATCCTTGCCAAACACCATGTCCGTAAAGTTAGATGTTGCTACCTCTAACTCGGCCTGCGAGAACGGTAGGAGGTCAATCGGTTCCATACGGCCCGCGAGGGAATCGGCCACTTTGGGCAGCACAAGGACATTCGCAGAACCTGTGAGCAGGAACTGGCCTGGCTTTCTGTTTCGATCGATGAAGAGCTTGATTGCAAGGAAAAGCTCGGGGGCGCGTTGCACTTCGTCGATGACTAGGGGCGGGTTCTTTCCCTTGATAAAGGAAGAAGGATTGGTCCGCGCCTCTTCCAAAATTAGCGGGTCGTCTAGAGTGACGTAGTTGCCGCCAAAGTGGTTCTTGGCAGCCGCTTGGGCGAGGGTGCTCTTGCCAGACTGGCGCGGTCCGTGGATGAGGACTACCGGGGTGTCCTGAAGCGCTTCTTCGAGGGCGCGTGCCGCCAATCTTTCAACCATGGTTGAAATGGATTGTAGCCGATTATTGCCCGCAGTGTGGGGAATAATCACCCGTTATTTGGGAAAGTTTGGGGGACCGTTTTGGTTTGATTTGGCCAAGAGATTTCCCTTAGCTGGACCTGGAATCGTCGTACCCAGCTTGATTTGATAGGCCGTGGTTCCGGAAGGACGACACGGGGTCATCACTCCCGAGCGATCTGCCTCGTCAATGTTGTCAAAGGGCACTGGCGCGTTATAGTGCGCCGATGGTTAGACGGTTGGGTTTGCGGGGTGGGGACCTCTTTAGGATGACGCCGCACAGATGTTGGCTTGGGGCAGCCAATTGACGCAATGGAAAGTGTTTCCCGCCGCCGATCCATCCGGGAAGGGTGGCGCTTAGAAAAGGACAGAGCGTGGGGTGGAATTGAGCCTGGATTCGACCATATAGCCCTTCCAATATTCTGGAACCGCATGCTTGTCGACCTTGCGACCCGGGATGGTGAAGATGACAAGGCGCTGAGTCTTGGCGTCACCCTCAAGTCCCACGCTGTGGAACCAAGTGTAGTACTGCAACATCTTCTTCAGGGTTTGTGACGCTTCGAGTGGGTCCAGAATCATAACGATTCTCATACGTCACAAGGTTCGTGCCGCTACGGCCCGCAAAATAGCTGGAAAGGAGCAAGGGAGCCGAACCCGGTAATCGGGGCAGTAACGAAACTATCGTCGCGCTGCGACGAGAATCTTTAGCCAGTTCTTGGATCCGAGGTAGTCGGTTGCAACGCCATGGTGGCCCATGCTGCTGTGGACAAAATAGCCCTTGCCCAGATAGATGCCCGTATGCCCGACCTTGTTGCGCTTCTTCTCCCAGAAGTAAAGGCGATCCCCCGGTTGGAGGTCTTGAAGCCTCGTCACCGGCGCACCCACATTCACTTGTTCTGCCGCGGTGCGCGGGAGATTGACGCCAATCTGACCAAACATCTGCTTAACGAAGCCCGAGCAATCGATGCCGTTTGTCGGATCGTTGCCACCCCATACATAGGGTGTTCCAACATAGTTCAAAGAGTTGCGAGCTACCGAAGTGCCTCTCGAGCCGAGAACTGCATCGCGCGGCTTATTTACATCGGCAGTCACCTGATACGGCAGCTTTGCCACGAAATCGGTTTTGATGTAGCCATACATCATGTTCTGCATCAACACGCGGAACCAGTGGGGATTATCCGTGGTCTGTAGAACTAGATATTCATAAGGCTGGACGTGATAGTAGATTCGCGACTTGGAACTCATCGAAGAAAAGATAGGCGCTCTTGACGTAGCTTGACCCAACTTGCCAATCACCTCTTTGTCCGCGAAGGACGAGGTCGTGAGCAAGATGGCTATTAAGGCAACAAAAACTCGCAAACGAATCATCGGAGAACTATAACGTTATGTACCAGATTGTCGGTAGAAACGTGCCTGATCTATCGACCAGCTACGCACATTAAGAGACCTTTCAGAATCTGCCTTCCATCCTTATAACCCAGCAGCGGCTTTGTCGCCCGCTCCGGGTGGGGCATCATGCCAAGCACGTTGCCGTTTTTATTAAGGACGCCGGCAATCGAGTGCATTGATCGATTTGGGTTCGCATCTTCCGTAGATTCTCCAGGGCCGGGCACGTAGCGAAAGGCAATACAGTCATCATCTTCAAGCTGCTTCAACTCTTCTTCCCGTACCGTATACCGTCCCTCGCCGTGGGCGATGGGGATCCTGAGAGCGTGGTCGACGGCCGATGTCCACGCGCTGGTCTTGTTCACGGCCTCAAGGTGGACGTCCCGACAAAGAAACTTCTGAAGCCCGTTCGCCATGAGTGCGCCGGGCAATAATCCGGCCTCGCAGAGAATCTGAAACCCATTGCAGATGCCTGCCACGGGGCGGCCCTCTTTAGCAAAGCGCGCGACTTCCGCCATGATTGGCGCGCGAGATGCCATGGCGCCACAGCGAAGATAGTCGCCATATGAGAACCCACCAGGCACGATCACCGCTTCAAAACCAGCAAGCGACGTGTCCTCATGCCACACATAATCGGCCTCGATGCCCATGTCATCGCGCAGGGAGTAGTAGGCGTCTTGGTCGCAGTTCGAGCCTGGAAACTTTAGGACCGCGACCCTCATTTAGCGACCTCAAAATTGTAATCCTCGATGACCGGATTGGCGAGAAGTTTGTCGCACATCTCCTTCACGCGGGCTTCGGAGTAATCCTTGACCTGAAGCTCGATCATCTTGCCGATTCGTGCCTCTTCAAGCTCGCCGTAGCCCAGCTTCTGCAGAGCATCCGCAACCGTCCTGCCGGCGGAATCGAGAAGGGAGGGCTTCAGCGTGACGTACACGCGAACGGTGGTCATGTCCTAGTTTACCGCCGGGAGGCACGCGTGACCTGAATGCTGAATGCTGAAGCTACATGCCTTTGGACATTTCGGCGAAGTCCTGCGGCGTTTTGATCTCGATGATCTTTTCGTTTCTGAACTTGATCAGCAGTGGCGCCTTGGCGGGTGTTTCGTAAGACCAGTAGGTAATTCCTTCGTCGGCAAGCTCGCGAAGTACCATCATCGTCTCGTCGTTCTCATCGTGGCGTGGCGGGCCGAGGAGTTTCCTGACGTCCTTCGAGGGCATGCCAACGAAGAGTTCGGAGATCAGATTGTCTTCAACAACGCCACCCGTATCGGCGTGGCCAGGTTTTTCGGCCGCCGCTGCTTGCACGTGGGGCGCAAACGGGCCCATCTTGCGATCGTAAGCCACGTAAGTCGCGCCGACTAACGAGCAAAGCAAGAAGACGAAAAGCGTAGACCCAACGATTACCTTGTTGCTGACGGGCGCGTGGGCTGGATCTGCGGCATTTGGAATAGCCGCTATAACGCGTTGTGGCCCGCCTGCTCCTGGCTGATTGATCACCGTTGTGCGGATCGGCGCTCTTGAGAACGTGTGGCCGCAGTGCTGGCAGCGTTGAGCCAAGGGCGGAGAATCCTTACTACATGAAGGGCACCTTAACGCAGGCAACACATTGGAATTATACGATTGAGCCATTGCGGGGGTTTTGTTTCGTGGATTTCGTACCTTTGGCGTGCAACAGAAGTCTGTTACTTAGAGGACACCATCACCACAAGTATTGGTTGGAAGCAATGAAGCATGTAGCCACAATTCTAGTCGCCCTAGGTGGGCTTGCCACACTCGGAACGTGTTCCGACGGGGACCTGGCGCTTGGCGTCTATTGGCTGGGTGAAACCGTGCCTAGTTCGCCACAGCAGCTTGAGAAGACCCTTGCCGACATGCAGGCGCACTCCATTAATGCGGTGTGGCTTACTCACACTTCGGCTACGAGAGCGGCGGAGATTGCACGCCTTGCCACCCCTCACGGAATTCGGGTCGTCGCCTGCCTTGGCGGCTACGGGCAAAGTCAGAGCCTTGGAAAGCAGATTGACGCTGCGATTAAATCTTGGGGCGATGCGCCGGCGCCGTTGGCCTGGGGACTTCTTGACCAGTCCAGCCAGGGGTACTTCGACGTCATGCAGTCGTTCAACGGGTCGTGGAAATCCGCCCTGAACGTCAGCGGCCACTCACCTGGACCGACCACCGCAGTTTTTGAACCCGCGGATATCCGCACCGGCGCCCGGTCGAGTGTCTCCGTGCTGACGTGCGATATCTATAGCTTCTTTAGCAAGGGTTCGCCTTATGGGCCTTCCGGACAGGCGTCTTTGGAGTGGTGGAAGTCCAAGGTTAACAACGTGCGGCGAGCCTCGCCGTCTCGACCGTTTTGGGTGATCGGGCAGGCTTTTCAGGATGTCGTTGGACCCTTCGATGTGGACAAGACCGGGAACATCACCCTGCTGCCAGGAAGCGCCAATCAGCACGCCATGCCCACGCCCGAGGAACTCAAGTGGCAGGTTTACTCCGGCTTCTCTTTTGGCGCAAAAGGGTTCTTCGCCTATACCTATGAAGGCATCGTCAAGTCCCAGGCCAACGTCAAGCCGCTACCCAAGGGTGACCGGCGGAACCGTAACTGGAACGCCATCGTGTCGCACCCGTCGCCAAGCGGATTGCCCTACGGCTTTGTCCGCAAGGATGGAACCGGCACCCCTCAATACGACGCCCTTGCCACCGCATTTGCCAAAGCTGGCACATGGCGCGGGTTCTTAGCTAATACTTTGCCGGACGAGCGGCAGGCTGCCGATTTGATTCAGTCGATTAACGGCGAGCCCGGTCTGGAAGCGCCAAACGGCGCCATCGTCCACGTTCTTGCGGACCAGGTGAGCGGGAAGAACTATCTTATGATCGTCGGTGACGCCATGCCGTCCAAGTCGCCCATCGAGATTGCTTTTAGATCGGCTGTGACTTTGAGGCAAGTATCTACGCGCCAGGTGATGGAAGTCGCAAAGGGCGCCGTTAAGCAGTTTGGAATCCTTGGCGGCGATGCAGAAGTCTACGAGATCCTGTAGCTAGTTCCGCTTGATCGTATTCCACCCGTAAAGCGGGTGGAATCGCCCGCTTTACGGGTGGCAAGAAGCTAGCCTTTGGCGGCGGCTTCCACTAATTCACGAGCCCGTTGAATGGCCGTGTCCACCTTGTCGGGCAGCTTTCCGCCTGCGGTCGCGAAATCTGGTCTGCCGCCGCCGCCGCCGCCCGTGATTTGCGCGACCTCTTTCACAAGGTTGCCGGCATGCAAGCCAAGCTTCTGCCCGTCGGGGCCGACTCGGCAAATCCAGTTCACCTTCCCATCGCTCGACACTGCAGCAAGTGCTATCAGGTTTGGCTTGTTCGTGGCTGTCTCGTCAACGGACGCTGCTACAGTTCTCGGATCCAAATCTTTGTAAGTGGGTGCCCAGAATAGTAGCGCACCAATATCTTCCATGTCCTTGCCATCTCTAACAATGGTTCCAGATCCCGAGGCCTGGAACGAGACTCCAGACCGCACAAGTGTGCCCTCCGCCTTTTCCCGCTTCTTCTTTTCTTCCTTGAGCGATTCCTGTAGGGTTGCGACCGCTTGCGGCAACTCGTTCGGATTGGCCTTAAGCAGATGCGCCGATTCTTTCAGCAACCGCGCCTCATCCAGCGCCCACTGGTAAGCGCCTTCGCCGGTCAAGGCTTCAATTCGCCGAACGCCGCTTGCTGCGCTTGCTTCGCTGGTGATCTTGAACAGGCCGATTTCACCGGTGCTTCGCACGTGGGTGCCACCGCACAGCTCACGGCTGAAATCGCCAATTTCCACCATCCGCACCTTGTTGCCGTACTTCTCGCCAAACAGTGCCATCGCTCCGCGCGATTTTGCTTCTGCAATTGGGATGTCGGCGTAGGTCACCACGGGCGTATTTTCCAGGGCCGCCGTGTTCACGATGCGTTCAACTTCGGCGGCCTCGCTTGGCGATAACGCCTTGCCGTGGGTGAAGTCGAAGCGTAGGCGGTCTGGCCCGACGTACGATCCTGCCTGGGTGACGTGCTTACCAAGCACGCCGCGCAGCGCGGCGTGGAGAAGGTGCGTTGCCGTGTGGTTCCTCTGAACCGCCCTTCGCCTTGGCACGCTGACGAACGCCTTTACTTGACGCCCCATCAGATCGCCGTTGAGCTGCTTGGCGGCAGCTTCGGCGGACATTCCTTTGACCGACGCAACACCCTTGAGTGGTTCAGCTAAGTGCACGAATACGCCTTCTTGCTTAAACATATCGATGACTTTCAGCTCAAATCCCTCGCCGACTATCATCCCGTCATCACTTACCTGGCCGCCTGATTCGGCATAGAATGGCGTCTGATCCAGCGCCAGCACAATCTCGCCTGTGGTCTTGCCGTTTTCGTCGACTTGCGGGAGCACGCCGACGATCTTGGCGTCGCCGCCAAGGTACTCGTAGCCTAGGAAGCGGGTCGGCGTCGCCTTGCCGTCTTCGTCCTTCTGGAAGTCGATTTTGATGGCCACGTTGCCGTAGACCGTATCCATCCCGCCAACGGCGCGGGAGCGCTCCTGGGCTTCCTTCATCGCTTGTTCGTAGCCGTCTAAATCGACGCCTAGTCCAGCTTCCTCGGCTAGTTCCTTTGTTACTTCGAAGGGAAAACCGAAGGTGTCATAGAGCTTGAATGCTTCATCACCGGGAACCTTCTGGCCGCCCGGTTGAGATTTCAGGTGCTCGATTAGGCCGAATAGCAGTCCCATTCCCTGAATGAGCGTGCGCCTGAATAGTGCCTCTTCGTTCTTCAGCGTCTCGACAACCACGTCGCGTCGATCGACCAACTCCGTGTAGTGACCGCCCATTGAATCGACCACGCCTTCGTAGGCAAGGTGGAAGAAGGGCTTCTCGAAGCCAAGTGTCCGCTGGCCCTTCAGGACGGCTCTTCTGATTAGGCGGCGGAGGACGTAGCCTCGGCCTGAGTTGCCGGGCAGGACACCATCGGCGATGCAGAAGACGGCGGTGCGGATATGGTCGGCGATGATGCGCATGGCCACGTCTTTGGCTGGGTCGGCGCCGTACGTAAGCTTTCCGGATGGACCCGAGGGACCGGATCCATCCCCTGCGAACTTCTCAAGCTTCGCGAAGATGGGCGCGAAGGCATCGTTGACGTAGAAGTCCTTCTTGCCGTAGAGCACGGTGATGGTGCGCTCAAGTCCCATGCCGGTGTCCACACTTTGGAAGGGCAGGGGCGGCATGCCGTCTTTGACGTAGCCTTCATCCGGCCGCTCCGGATTCTTGTGGTGGCCTTGCCACTCGTACTGGATGAATACATCGTTCCAGAACTCAAGCCACTTACCCGCGGCCTCGTCTCGAACAAATTCTTCAGCGGAATACGGTCCGGTTGGCGGTGGGACGTCGTTCGACGTCCAGTAGAACATTTCAGAGTTGGGACCGCACGGCCCCGGAGGGCCTGCAGAAAAGGCGCCCGCCGGCCAGTAGTTGCTCTCTTCGCCAAGCTTGA
>JBBQMJ010000008.1:0-21346 GCA_038328815.1 Fimbriimonadales bacterium
GGTGCCAATCCTTGTGGGCGGGCGCGCCGCTAGCAAATACTCCGCAGCGATTGCCGCGATTGGCGCTCAAAACGTTCAAACGCTTGCTGCTTTCCGCGAATCGCTGGATCAAATTCGTCGCGGGACGGCCTGATCCAAAGCACAACTCTAGGAAAGATCCGTCAGCTGCCTCGGCTGACATTGCTTTCTGGCGATTTCGAACTCACGCTCTAGAAACGATACTCACCGTGCCAACTGGGCTCGAAGAGGTCAGCCAAGCAAAAAGAGAGTGGGCGCAAGAACGTTCGAACTCTTCGGGTGAGGTGATGGGTATCGGTTCCCGTCTGGGATGAAACAGACACCCGCTCGCCGTGGGAGTCTCATACTAAGACACCGAGACGAATCGGTGGGGCCAAGATCGAAAACGAACTTTCAGCAATATGCTATATTTTAGCACGTGCTGAAAGAGATCACTCAATCCATATCTCGCCAGGAATTGGAGCGCAAAGCTCAGGATGCCATCCGCGCCCTGGTCGCGACGATCCCAGGTGTCCGCGTCGAAATAGTCCCGCACACCTCCGGCAGCGCATGGGATTTTGAAGCTCAATTGGTCTTGACGTCTGGCCGGCAACGACTTCTATGCGAAGCCAAGAGCCGGGCATGGCCCAACGAATTGCACGCCATCGCGTATCGACTTCAGCAGGGTGTCCGCCAAATCCTTCCGGAGCGTTCAGTGCCTGTTGTCATTGCCCCCTACCTATCGCCCCAAGCCATTCAATGTTGCGCGGAGCTTGGCCTTTCATGGGCAGATCTCGCGGGGAACTGCGAACTCAAAATTGATGGAGCCTACATCAAGGTGATGGGGAGTCCCAATCTCTTCAAGAAGGGGAGGGGTACCGCTTCGCTCTACAGTCCACAGTCCTCGAAGGTCGTCCATGCGTTATTGCTACAACCGCACCGCAATTGGACGACTGAGGATCTCGCGAAAGTCGCAGGAGTAAGCCTTGGCCAAGTCTCTAGCGTCAGGAAGCTCCTTGAGACCAACAACTGGATCCATGCCACTTACGGAAAAACGACCCTCACCGAACCAAGAAAGCTTCTTGACGACTGGTCGCTTCATTACAAGCCGCAAAGGAAAGCTATTCGCCTATACACGCTCGACACTCCCGTTCAGCTTGAAGAGCGAATCAGATCGACTGTCTCCGATTACGCCTTCACAGAGCTATCAGCGGGTCAACGCTATGCGCCCTACACCCGGCATCAGCGGGTTGCTCTCTACGTCACTCGTTGGCAAGACGAGCAAGCTTCGACGCTTGGATTGAAAGGGGGAGACGGAGCGGCCAACGTCACGATTTATGAGACCGGTGAAGCGCTTGCCTTCATCGAAACCCTGAACGGGAGCCAGTGCGCGTCTCCGATCCAGACGTATCTTGACCTCCGCCTATTGTCAGGCCGTGGTCAAGACACCGCGGAACACCTCCTTGAGTCAGTCATTGAAGCGAGGTGGAAATGAGTCGAGAAAATGAGCCCCCCGCGGTCTGATCGCCGCGACGAAGATCGTGCTAGGCGAGATTGCGGAGATTCTGGAGACCTATCCAAGGGCGGTCATCGCCGGAGGCACCGTGCCCTACTTGCTCATTCCGCAGCACGTCGAACCGCATGAAGGCACGGTCGAGATTGACGTTGTTTTGGATCTCGACCAGCCGGGAGCAGACGACGTCTACACCCTTCATGAGATATTGGAAAGACGGCTATTTGTCCAAGACCCGAAGCAGCCCTTTCGGTACACGAAGGGCGTTGACATGGAGGGAGAACGTTTCCAGGTTCTGATCGAGCTACTTGCAGGAGGTGACCCGCCACCGACCGGACTTCGGCATATTCAAGCAGAGGACGTCTTTGTCACCATCACCAAAGGCTTAGCAGTCGCCCTCGACAATCCTATGCACGTTCCACTCCCAGACAATTCAAGCCAAAGGATCTCTGTCGCCTCACTCCCCGCGTTCTTCTCCATGAAGGCCGTCGCTCTTGGTCGCCGTGAAGAGTTGAAGAAGACCAAAGACGCCTACGACCTCATCTATTGCCTGCGCAACTATCCCGGCGGGGTTGAAGCAGTCGCGACGGAATTCCGAACCGCCGTTTCCAACTCAATCGTCGCTTCGGGCGTCAAGCTTCTGAGAGACCTGTTCGCCTCAACTGATTCAGTCGGGCCAGTTGCTTATGCCCGGGATGCGCACAACCGTGAGGAATCGGAGCTGATGAAGCGTGAGGCGTTCGAGCGTGTCGCAGAGTTACTGGCGAAGATAGACGGCGGACATTAATCAATCTGACTCACGCCGCGTGAACCCTGTTGTCGCGGTCTGGACAAGTGTCACTTTGCGAGATATTTGGCGCTTAGTTTTGCGGATTAAATGGCGTAAGTTCTTCTATCTGGTTCGGTTCGTAAGTTCAATTGAAGCAAATCCCGTCTCGGGTTACGCCAAATAGCGCGCAAATATTTACGCCCGACAATTTGCAAAGTTAGACTCTGCAGAATCCTCAATCCTCCCATTCTTTTTCCGTTGATCCGCCCTTGGGTTCGACCCTTGGTATCGGTCAGGAAATGGATTCGGAACCCGAATCAATCGCCGTGTCCGACTTTCGGCCCGTTCAGCCGGGCGCTAGTAGCACGTTTACCATGCCGAAAAAGAGAGTCAACGATGTCTCCTACACACACTCCACTCAGCAACTCGCAGGCTGCGAATCCGTTTCTGAACTGAGCAAACGTAATTAAAACCACGGAGACTCTGAGTCAAGCAGTTAGACGAGTAGTGCATTTGACATTAAGTCTGTATCTGCAGTAATTCTGTCCTTGATTGCTTCCGAATTTTTTGCCAAACACCACGCGGTCAAGATCCTGCACTCTCCGTCACTACGAATTCGCCACGCTAGGTGAAGCTTGACCTCATCGGCGTTCTCGCTAATGCGCCGACGAGAGGTTTCGTCAAGCCCACTCAATGCAGGCAAGAATACGCTCTCGTTCGGCTTTGCTGAATAGAGTTGCGAGTATCTGAACATCAAAACGTCGTCAACGCCCCGTAGCCTCGACCAGTCCATTCGAAGTGGCGTTCCAGCCGCTGCCGAACCCCGCACCGCTTGTGTCTCACTCTCGGATTTAGTGTCGACGATTGGTCAACAGCTTCCTAGGAAGCTGTTGACGAACTCCGCATCCAGCTTCTTTCGTCATAGCAAATCGCCGAATTGCGTGGAAATCAGCGATTTGAACGCTACGCTTCGGTTCAAAGAACCGCGCTACGCGACTTGGGCATCCTTGCCCAAGCGGAGGCTGTTGAGTTGATCAACAGCCTCCTAGACGTCCAGCTGTTAGTGCACCTGGCTGATGCCCAGATGAGGGCCGCGATCTACCGGAAGTACGACAACGAAGTTCATATTCGCTGTAGGTGCGGACCGTGTCCCAGCAAAGAGATATGTTCAGGACGCTGCTTGGTACAGCGGTCTGCTCATCGGGAACATGCGGGGGCGCGGCCGTCGTATGGTTGTTGGTCCCATGTTCAGCCCTTTGATCCTGGCGATCGTGCTCCAGGTGCGATCGCTCCCTTTCCCCTCCGGCTCGTACAGAGTGGGGACCGCTGTGAAGCTCTACTCAGATGCATCCAGGCAAGACGCCCTTGACCTTTCCCAGCCACGAAGCATCCGAGTTCAGTTCTGGTACCCGGCCAAGAAGAGCCAGGAAGGAACTCCCGCCCCATATATGTCTGCTGCCCTCCTTAGGGCCTTGAAGGACGACACCTACCTCAATGTCGACGCCAAATTGCTCGATGGATGGGATGCGTTGAAAACTCACTCGTTCCCTCTCGCCGCGCCCGTAACAAGGAAATTTCCCTTGTTTATTTTTGCGCCAGGAATGGGAATGTCTAGCGCCAGCTATACGACTCTTGCCGAGGAGTTGGCGAGCCGGGGGATTATTACAGCGATCGCGGATCACCCGTATTGTGGGCTCACGATCTTTCCAGACGGCCACCTTCGATCCTACATGGCGGTCAAGTCGAAACCGGAGGAAAAGGTGCGGCTCATGGCGACAGATCAGTCATTTCTGCTTTCGGAACTGGAAAAACAGCCTCCGGTCCATTTCAAGATAGATTGGCGCCGAGTCAGCGTTGGCGGACACTCGATTGGTGGGGCGGCGGGACTTCAAACGGGCAGAGGCGATGCCCGCATCGCGAGCTCCATCGACCTCGACGGGGACGTGTGGGGAGATGTCGAGCGTGCAGGTGCCCGCAAGCCGTTCCTAGTTCTCCTGAACTCGCCAGGTTCTCAAGTCACGATTCCTGCGAAGATGAAAAATGAGCGTATGGACGAGTGGGTTGGGGTCTTCGCCAAGTCGCCAGTGCGGGCAAGCGCAATCACCGTCGGTCCTGCATATCACCTGACGTTCAGCGACGTTCCCTTCCTCTTGCCGGCAGAACTTCTCCGCGCCTCTGGTGCAACGCTCGACGCCACACGGGGCCGCAACGTGATCGCTGACCTCATCCAGGCCTACATCGAAGGTGGCCAGAAGCGGGTGGAGGCGAAGGCAAAGCAGCTGCCCGAAACCAGCATCATGTTGCGAAAGTAGACTCGGCGCGTAAGCCGAGCAAATTCGAATCCCGCCTGGACTGCGGGCAAATTTGAACCTAACGGAGTACTCCGCATTGGACAGCCTTCGAACGGTTGATCTGGGAGCCGATGAGCGGATTCAATCCCCGACGTGATTGAGCGGCAGGGGGCCGCCCTATTGAGAGGCACCCCTGTTTGCGACGATTTTTGCCGCATAAAAGCCCCTCGTAAGCTAGCAATTGCGATCCGACCTCGGCTCGTAAGTAGCGGCACATAACCAATGTTGTGGGGCTCGGCACGCCTAGGCAGGCCAAAGTCTGTCTTGGCCAAAATTTGCCAATTAACTCCGAATGGAACCATAGGGGACGTGGATGAGGTCAAAAGAGAAAAGGCATGAAGCTTGACGGTCAGAATTGTTCGAGGAATTTGGAGCGTTGATGGAAGTTCATCAAGGCTTCACCGATCCTGTCTGTGGGATGACCGTGGAGCCGGCCGAGGCATCTGGCTCGACGGTTTACAACGCAATTACCTACTACTTCTGCAGCGCGGGATGCCTGGAAAAGTTTCGCGCACACCCGGAGATGTATTTGCAAGCCGGTGTTCCCCAGCCCCCGTCCGCGGGCCAGATGGCTTCGAAGTACACGTGCCCAATGCACCCGCAGATCGTCCGTGATGGGCCGGGAAGTTGCCCCATATGCGGCATGGCGCTTGAGCCCATGGAAGTCAGTTTTGAGGAGCCCGAGAATCACGAGCTGCGGGACATGACTCGCCGGTTCTGGATTTGCGCTACGCTCTCGATTCCACTGCTCGTTCTCGCTATGGGCCCTCACCTCTTGGGCTGGATGCTTCCTTCTTGGACGCAATGGATCGAGGCCAAGCTCGCTACGGTCGTGGTTCTTTGGGGCGGCTGGCCGTTTCTCCAACGTGGGTGGCGCTCCATCGTGACGTGGAACCTCAATATGTTTACGTTGGTCGCCATTGGGACCGGGGTGGCCTGGATCTACAGCGTTGTCGCGGTTATTGTGCCCAGCATCTTTCCCGCCTCCTTTCGAGATCACGAGGGGAAGGTTGGCTTGTATTTCGAACCAGCGGCGGTGATCGTGACGTTGGTTTTGCTGGGTCAAGTCTTGGAGCTGAAGGCTCGAAGTGCCACCAGTAGCGCCATTCGCGCTTTGCTTGGCCTTTCTCCGAAGAACGCCCGTGTGGTCCGGGAAGGCAAAGAAGTTGATGTTCCCCTCGATGAGGTCCGTACCGGAGACCTCATAAGAGTGAGACCGGGAGAGAAGATTCCTGTCGATGGCGTGGTCACGGACGGGCGAAGCACGGTTGACGAGTCTATGATTACAGGCGAGCCGATGCCGGCAGAAAAGAAGCAAGGGGACCGCGTGACCGGTGCTACCGTTAACGGGACTGGCAGCTTCCTCATGCGTGCCGAGCGGGTCGGGAGCGAGACTTTACTCGCGCAAATCGTGAAGATGGTTAGCGAAGCTCAGCGCTCGCGCGCTCCGATCCAAAAGCTTGCCGACAAGGTTTCCGCTGTCTTCGTTCCTGCGGTAATCATTTCCGCCTTGACTGCCTTCGTCGTGTGGGCCATGTTTGGACCGCCGCCTGCGATGGCCTATGCGGTCATCAACGCCATCGCCGTGCTCATCATCGCATGTCCTTGTGCGCTTGGCTTGGCAACTCCGATGTCGATTATGGTTGGGACAGGCAGGGGCGCTCATGCGGGAGTGCTGATTAAGAACGCCGAAGCGCTTGAAATGTTCGAGAAGGTCGATACGATCGTTGTGGACAAGACTGGCACGCTCACCGAAGGCAAGCCAAAGCTAGTCGCAGTCAGGACGATTGGCAACTCCAAAGAGGAAGATATCCTTGCATTAGCAGCGGGCCTAGAGACGGGGAGCGAACATCCCTTGGCGGCGGCGATTCTTGCTGGAGCCCGCGAGAGAAATGTTCAGCCCCTTGCCGTTCAGCACTTTGAATCGGTCACCGGCAAAGGCGTGAAGGGAAAAGCGGGAGCGGATGATGTGGCTCTTGGCAATCGTGCCCTCATGGAGGCGGTCAATGCGCCGGTTGAGGAGGCTGACAAGCTAGCCGAATCGATGCGGAGCGAAGGCCAAACCGCCATGTTTGTAGGCCGCAGCGGGCAGGTTATCGGTCTACTGGGCGTCGCCGATCCCATCAAAGCAAACGCTCTCGAAGCGATGAAAAACCTTCACGACGAGGGGCTCCGTGTCGTGATGGTCACGGGCGACAGCCGCACTACCGCCGATGCCGTTGCCAAGAGGCTAGGAATCGACGAGGTGGAAGCCGAAGTTTTGCCGGAGGGCAAGATCGAGACAATCAAGAGGCTTCAAGCCGAGGGACGGATTGTTGCAATGGCTGGAGACGGTATCAACGACGCCCCGGCTCTCGCCCAAGCGCATGTCGGCGTCGCCATGGGAACGGGAACCGATGTGGCAATGGAGAGCGCGGGTATCACGTTGCTGGGCGGAGATCTCAACGGCCTTGTTCGCGCCCGCCGCCTGAGCAAGGCGACGATGAGCAACATCCGCCAAAATCTCTTCTTTGCGTTCGTTTACAACGCATTCGGCGTTCCGATCGCGGCGGGCGTACTTTACCCATTCACCGGACTCTTGCTTAGCCCAATGATAGCTGCGCTTGCAATGAGCCTCAGTTCTGTCTCAGTCATCGGAAACGCGCTGAGACTCTCCCGGGAGTCTTTGTAGAACGTAGTAGGAGTTGCGGCCCTTGTTTTCTCCGACTTACGCTCAGATAATCCGTGCTAGAATCCGTTCAGCGGAGATCAAGCGAAAGAAGCTTGACTCGTCGGCCCCAGATTAGAGAAAACATATGAGAATCAAACCCTTGCCGCCACTGCTACTCGCAGTCGCTTTTGGCCTGTCGCTCACAAGCTTTGCCCAACAATCCGTCAAAACCGACCCCTATATGGCGGAGCTCAAGACGGATCTTAAGACCGTCCAAGCGAGTAACAAGTCTACGACGCTCGACATTGTAATCATGGATTCAGCTTCGATGATGCCGAGCGAAAAGCTCAACATCGCTGCCGCTCTGAGCATGCCCGCAATGGCCGGCATGAAGTTGGAGCCGCCGAAAGTGAGCCCGGGGGACAAGCCCGGCCACTACAACGTGCAGCTCATGTTCCCCATGCAGGGGGACTACCAACTCGAACTCACTGTGAAGCCTGCATCGGGTAGCAGCATCACCTTGACTTTCAAGATCACCCCCGGCCGCTCGGGCGAGACGATGAAAGAAATGAGCAGCATGAAGGACGCGCATGCAATGCCAGGGATGAAAGACATGACGATGAAGGCAGCATTCGGCAACTGGCCAGCGAGCCGGGACGGTTCCGGGACTTCATGGCAGCCCGACTCATCCCCGATGTTCATGAAGGAACTTTCGTCGACAGGCGGATTTGACTTGAGTGTCATGGGGACCCTCCAGGGCGGCTATGTAAATGATGGGGGCAAGCGTGGGGACAAAGGACTCTTCAGCAACTCGATGGTCATGCTCATGGGCCGTCGCGAAACGGGCGGCGGCACTCTAGGCCTCCACTTCATGACTTCGCTCGACCCGGTCATCAATGGCAGGAGGGGTGTTCCGAATCTCTTCCAAAATGGATTCACCGTCAATGGAGTCAATATTGCGGACCGCAAGGATCCACACAATGTATTTGCGGAAGTGGCGGCCAGCTACAGCCATGCCCTTTCCAAAGATTGGAGCGGCTTCATTTACGGCGGCCCTGTGGGCGAACCCGCGCTGGGGAACGTTATGTACTTCCACCGAACGAGCGGCGTCGAGATCCCTGAGGCGCCCATCAGCCACGATTGGTTCGATGGCACCCACATCAGCTTAGGAGTTGCTACGCTCGGGCTTGTCTATCAAGGCAAATGGAAGCTCGAAGGTTCCGTATTCAACGGCCACGAACCTTCGGCGCTCTATGGAATCGGTACGCTTGGCTTTAACTCCGCTTCGGGCCGGCTCAGCTACAATCCGTCCCCCGACTGGTCGCTCAGCACCTCGTACGGATACCTGAACTCGGACGTCAATAAACATCGTCTCACCTTTAGCGCGAGCTACAGCCACAAATTCGCAGGAGGTGACAATCTTTCTGCCACCGCCTACTTTGGCCAAAACATCGTCCACGGCTCGACAAGTTCGAACGCCTGGCTCTTGGAAGCAACCTATTTCCACGCCAAGGATGGGTTCTTCGCACGCTTTGAACGAGTCGATAAGGGCGAACTCGTCGATGTACCGCCGGGAAATTACACCGTCAACAAGCTCCTCTTGGGCGACGTGCGCAACATCTGCAGCAAAGCGGGACTCGACTATGGCTTAGGAGCCTATGCTGGCGTCTACAGCTTCCCGAGTTCGCTGACCGCTTTCTATGGGAAGAGCCCGCTCACCTTCGGCGTGTTCGTACGAATTCGCCCGAGCAAGCAATAGCGGCGTCGATGGTGCGCTTCAAAGGCGGCGCAGCGTTCCCTGCCGCCGTTGGGCTCGACCAAGAGAATCTCGGCCTGAGTTCCCTCTGTCGAGGGATTGCGTCGCACGAAGCGACCCTGAAGTTCGCTCATCAAACCGTAGTCTACAGCCTGTGACTCTGCGAGATATTTGGCGCAAATATCTGCGGTTTAAATGGCATAAGTTCCTCTGCCGGGAACGGTTCGTATGTTCAATTGAAGCAAATCCTGTCTGGGGTTACGCCAAATAATTTGCAAAAAGATACCCCAACAACGACAAAACAGTCCCTAAAACGACCCGTAACGGCAAATGCTACGCCATATCAGAATCGCGAAGCTCCGTCAAAAAAGCCGAAAACTGAGACTCGTCAATAACTCAGGAGACAATCTAATAGAATGAAAGGAAAGCGTCCCCACCCTTTGCTCTATATGTTGCATGCCAAGCATCCTTTTCGATTCCATCAGGCAAGGTTGAGATTGTCGTTTGTCGGTTGGTTGGCCAGTCCGGAAATAACCCGTAGTCGGAGCCAAATAGGTGAATGTCCAAAGCACCACCATGACTCTCACTAATCTTAACTAGCGTTACCTGGTGAGGCACACCAAGCAGTCCTTTAACTAACTCAGGCTTGACTTGACCTTTGAACACTGCCTCAACGCCCCGCACGCGACCATTCACAAGAACAAAAACGACGGCCTTTGCACCTGCCAAGTTGAGGAAAACGAGCCGACGACTGGACGGATCTTTACCGTATTCAGTGGAGTAGGAGGGAAATGGCTCGTCGCTTTCCGGCTTGCCGAAGAGAGAAGTGATCGCGCTTGCTGGCTTGTTCCAAAGAGACACAAGTCCGGGAAATTTTTTGGCCTTTGCCTGTTGACCCAAACACCCACAGCAGAGGGCAAGACTAATGCCGATATACGATGACTTCATCTAGAGTGGATCCTACCCAAATTTCCTCGATTGCCTGGTCGCTAAGCTGTCATCTTGCGAGATATTTGGCGCAAATATTTGCGGATTATATGGCGTAAATTCCTCTGCCGGGATCGGTTCGTAGGTTCAACAGAAGCAAATCCCGTCTCGGGTTGAGCCAAATAGCGCGCAAATAATTGCGCCAGACAATTTGCGAAGTGAAAGTCAGTGTGACCGCCATTCACAACCACGTTTATCAGGGCTCTCAAGAAATCTATTCCTTCACTTTGAGGGAGAGGGTGATGCGCTCAAGCTCGCTCAAGGCATTCGTTTGGGTTGGGACAGTCTTGGCAAATCCTAAACAATGGTGAACCGAGACACTTGGCTTCTGTACGCGGCCCGCATCCTTCGCATGTTTGCGCTCGGGATGCTGGCCGTCATTCTCGTGCCACATCTTGAGACCCTCCGTCTAAAGAGCGGAGCAATCGGGATGCTCTTCACGCTGACGCTTGTCGGTGACACTCTCATCTCACTCTTTCTCACAACGACCGCCGCCACATTTGGACGAAGGAGGGCGCTTAGGGTCGGGGCCGCGCTAATGCTTGGCGCCAGGTCCAGACCTCTTTAGCTTGGCTTCCTGAATTAGCAGTCACGGGTAAATAGGCACACCGAGAGTAGGCGGGGGAATGTTACGAATCGACTTCCCAGTTGGGATCAACCGTCGATTCTTACGTCAACTTCGGCTAAGACTCTGCGTATCAAGACGGCCGATTCTCCCTCGCGATCCGATGCCGAGAAAAGCACTGCTTCATTAGGAGGCGTCTCGGCATCCTCACCAATAGAACAATAAACGCTGCCGTCTTTCCACACATGCGCAGAATGAGGCATGGCTCAAAAGATCAGTGGAGGCGCAGAATCGGCGTGTGCGATCAAGGCCCACAACATCCGCGACGCGCACAATTTTGGCCCTAGAGTCGATTCCGAACTCATATCGCGACCTGGACATTGCCACGCCAACACTGAGGAACGCAACGGCAACCACCGCCAAAATATTTGGCACAAGTCGAGTGTTAGCTAAAATCATCGTGCTCACGAGGCTCACAATACCGGCCGACAGAACCCAGTTTGTGGTCGTCAGACTGGGCTGTGCAAATAGAACGAAACTGTGTTCACCGATGGAAACGTGGGTTAGGATTGGCGGTTTGCGTTGCAAGGTCGAGTGAATAGTACGCGCTGCCCAAATTGTTTGGGTGGGTGCGGGATAGAGTGCGCGAGTTCGTTCGCAGAGTTTTCCGTTACTTCGAAAGTAACTCTAAAGCCTGCCGTGACGCTCGCTGACGCAAAACCGACCAGGTTGGCACGAACGATCAGTTGGACCACTGCTATAGGTTGGGAAATAATTTGCAAAGCGCAACTGCATGCCCGACCTAGCCCCCACTGAAACGCTCGATTACGTAGGCGACGCCCATGAGCCCGAAGAGCAGCACTCCCGTGGCCGGAACACCAAGGATCATGCCGACAAGTGTCCCAACCACCGCCCACGCCATGCCCCAATGAAGTCCAAGTTGGTATCCGAGAAAGCCAACTACGACGATCAGGAGGATAGCAAGGAACTGGATGCACCCGCATCCTCCAGTCTGTTCGATATTTGAATCGGGAGGGTTCGTCACTCAATGCCTTCGCACAAAACGAAGTATATACGGCTGGCTGGCAAGGTCAAAACGAAGCCGAGAATACGTCGTGGCGGAGTCGCTTGGTGATGTCCGTCCTTGTCATTTTGCGAGTTGTCTGGCGTAATTCTTTGCGCGATAAATGGCGTAAGTGAGACTCAAGCCTCCCCAATCAGCAGACTCTCACGAGCTGCTTCTACTACTGCCTTCGTTACTTCTCGAAGTGTGTTGACTTCAAGAATTCGCTCGACTTGGGTTACGACTCGGGTCAGCAATCGGAAGTTGCCCGCCGTCCTCCGTGGCCAGCCGCAAGGAAACGCCGTTTTCCACGTGAGGCTGCAACAGGCGGAATCGCCCGAGTGCGAACCCTCAGGCTTCCTCCGACAATGTTGCCAGTTGGTCCACGGCGAGAGGTTAGGCCAAATAATTTGCAAAGTGATACGTTGGGCTCCGCCGAAAAAAGCGCAGCGGGAGCCGCTCCGGCATGTCCCTGCGAGCTCTAAGAGGCTAGTCCAGCTGAGTTAATCCCGAACGTTCAGACCCCAAGACTCAGCGGCGGCTGCCCATGGAACGCAGACCGCCAATCAAGCAATCCGCCAGGCACAACCCGGCCGAGAAATACGGGGCCGTCGAACATGAACGTGACCGAGAGCGTTGCTCTAAACTTCACGCGCACGGCCCGAGCCCATTCGTCTCCGAACCCCATTTGGTAGCCAGGTAACGGCATGCTGCTTCCGCAGTTGAGCATCCGGAACTCAGCGGGGGCACAACCGAAGTGGGCTGCGAAGGCTCTAGAGAAGGCCTCGCGCGCAAGAAAACCCGCTTCTGAAACGACCCCTGCTATATGGCGCTGCTCGACCGCAAGTTGACCGGCCGCCCTTTCGAGGCGCAGACGCGCCGTGAAAGAGTGCGCTGTTTCGCCAACGGCAAATAAGCAGAGGCGGCGGATCTGGGCGCTGGAGTATCCGACGAGGCTCGCCACTTCCGAATCGTTCACGACTCGATTGGTTCTGCCAAGCTCCAAGAGGGCGACTGGAAGAAGCCGTCGCAAGTCGGATGCTCCATGCGTGACGTGTGCTGGAATGTATTGCAGATTCTTAGCGCATGTGACCGATTCCGTCATTTTGCCTCTGAAGCGGTACAAATTCGACCCGTGCCAACTATCCTAACATTATGAGCGGTCTTCGACGAGCAGCCAACCGAAGTGCAATCTCGCTGGATAATCCAGATTGCGCGGTTGAAATCGCATGCCAAAGCGAGAAGGCGAATTGGGTCGCATCCCGAATCGGGCTCCCAACAATCGGCTCAAAGCTCGTGAACCAACATGGAATCGAGTGGATAGTCCAGAACCACGCGACAGTTCCACACTACGATTCACTACATCGCTGGCGCACGGGGGATATTTGGCCGGAGCAGGACATGTATCCGGTGGTCGCTCCCACGAATCTCTCGCCGCTACTGATGGAATTCTTCTATGCGATCGACCGCTGCACCACGAAAACATTCGCGATGCTCGACACTATGCCGGGGCGGAGGAAGGATGGCCATGTGCCAGGGGGGCAATAGCATCGACACTCTTTGCCATCCGGCCACGAATCTCCTGTTCCTCGATGCCGCGCGGGTGAATGAGACCGTTATTGCCCACGAGCTTGGCCACGCCTGGGTGCAGTACGTCGACGAGTGCGAAGACCACCGCACGATGGAAGATGCAAGCGACCCGCAGCGCATGCGCCATGTCGCCTTTGTTCAGTCGTTCATGCTGGACCTCAAGGTGAACGATTTGCTTCGGCGTAAAGGATTCGACATGAGCCCAATCGAAGGCGATCAGGCCGCTTCGGTTTGGCAACTGGCGGAGGCGCTTCAGCGAGGCTACCAGCCAGAGCATCCGCGGGAGGAGGTCTTTATGGCGCTCTTGGTTGCGGACGAGATGCTCGAACGGGACCAGGGCCGAAGACATGAACTTGCCAAGTTCGACCGCTCACTAGACATCATCCGTGACCAGCGCCTGCCCTTGGCGAATTTGGCCGCCAGCTTCGCCGATTCTGTTCGTAAGCGTGGTTACGGGTCGCACGAGGACATTGTCGCCAGCATCGACGAGTGCCTTCTCGCGTCCTTCGAGCATTGTGGAGACCAAATCGACCTCGACCGCGAGCTCGTGCTTGTGAATCCTGAAGATCCGAATATCGACAAGTTTCCCGCGTGGCTTCCATCCCTCAAGCCTGCAACGAAATGCTTGGTGGGCAAGCACATGGCTAGGAACGACATCTCCTCCGATTGGGCGCAGCGCCTTGAGGCATCCATCACCGGCCGGGCCAAAGTGTTCTTCGTCTCGCCCGAGAAGGATAGGTCTAATCAGGTCGTGCTTCAGGAACGGATTGGACCACCTAATCGCTATTCAGATTTGCCGGAGGTGACCGCTGAGTTGTTGGCCCTCAAGCACTTGAATCAGACCGGTCGCTATCAACTAACCGGCGGGCCTGCGTTCCAAACGTCGGACCTCCATAAGCGACCCGATCTCCCGACGCCAATGAAAGGCACGCCCCAAATTCCTGGGCAACCCGATCTCGTGCGGCTACCGAGCGGTGCCCCGTTGATTCCTAGCCCGGAAGGTCCGACTGTGCCGACACAACCGGACCCCTTTGCGACGCACTGGTTATCCCGCCCGTACATGGCAGGCTACGGGCGTTTTCTCACTCAAGCCGTCTTGGAAATGCAACTTACGGGCGAGCACCCTTACGGGTACGCGATGGAAAATCCGGTGACATACACGGATCCCAGCGGATTAAATCCGAAGGGAAGTGACTGGGACGGTGTACACGGAACGTATATCCAAAATCGGCAACCCACGATCAGTAGATGCCTCACCGATGGATGGAACTCTTTCTGCACGGGCATGGGCCTTAACAGAGCTGAGATCATCCACATGATGCGTTGCATCATCGGTTGCGAATCAGCAAACACCGGCTGGCCAGGGCGCAGCATCATGTGGCCGGACAATGTCAATCGGCAGGCTTCAAGCTCCAGCGAAATCGGGGACCCAAACGCAACGGGTGCCGGTGGAGGCTGGAACGTTGGTCCGACACGAATTAACGCCGGATGCCAAGACAGCCACTTCAAGTTCCCTTACCAGGACTGGTACAAAGACGAGTGCCACAACATTCAGGACGGTCTTGCTCTGCTCTGTTATTGGGTTAGCCGCCACGGGTCTCACTTGCCGCCATATTGGAGCCAAGATGCGCCTTGTTACAGCAAGTGCATGAAGCTTCCGGTCTATTACGGCCCGCCCCAGAAGCCCAGATAGCCGGAAGCCGACAGGTGCGATTGAGTTCTAACAATGTTAAGATTGCTATCCCTCGTTTTAGCCCTTGCCGGTAGCGGTTCGCCATCTCCAAGCCTCAAGGCTGAGGTGCTCGCGAAGTTGCCCGGGACAAGTGGCAGCGACTTCGTGGCTTTCGATAATGGTGGCTCGCTGCTTGCTGTGTGCGGTCAATCAACCACCATCTTCGACTTGAACCGGATGCGGAACGTAGTGCATTTGAGGTCTCCATCGTTCTGTCACTTCATAGCTGGACCACAACCGAGAACCTTTCTGGGAGTTACTCTCCATTCAGTCTTTGAAATCAAGGACGAGAAGCTTCACACCGTGTGCAAGATAGCGAGTCCCTACATGCCTGCGCCGGGCAACAGCTCCGTTCCTTGCACGCTCGCGTACCGCGACAAAGACAACAGCGTCCTGTTCGAGTACGGTTCTAAGCTCTTTGCCCTCCGGATTGATACGGGAATCCTGAGCTCGGCCGCAACCTGCTACGTCTCAAGCGAGAACGCTTTTTTCTTTCAGGACAAGCTTTTGTGCGCTGGAGATGGCGGTCCGGAGATTTCGTCGAATGGTTCAACCAGGTTCCTGTTCGATTCCAAAAGAATCATTGGGCATGTCTGCCTCAACGAGAAGTCCGGCGTCTTATACGCAACAGATTATCCGGGAGGCATTCTGGAGGCGATCAACCTGCGAACGGGCGACGTTCTGTATCGGGCAGCGTTGCGTCAGCCTCCAAGTTGCATCGCTTGCAGCCCCAACGGAGACGTCCTGGCTCTCGGACTAGCGGAAGAACTTCCCAGGCGTGACCCGAGATTCTCGAGGAACGGCATCCTGTTCTTGAACGCGAAGACGGGAAAGCCTCTCAAATCTCAGTTGATCAGTACAACCGCCGTCAACTATCTGGCCTTCAGCCCAAATGGGCGATTCCTGGTTGATGTGGAGAGGTCAAGTCCTGCCAAAGTGATGCGAATCAGGTTGCCGCATGACACTAATGAAAGAAGGCGCTGATCGGAGACCTTATGGATTCTGCCCAAAGTTTGGGCAGAATCGAGTGCACAAGATCCCTCTCCACGCTGTAGCGACAGACTCATCCCATGGGCAAGAGGCACTTTTCCGCGAGCGACTGTCAGTCCTAAGGAGGGCGCCGGGGGTTCGATTCCCTCCGAGGCCGCCACATATTTGACCTGCAGATTTTCAGTCATGCCGAGGGCCATGATCCGTGCTGGCGCAGCAGTTTTCAAAGTTGCTACTTCGCTAAGAAATCGGCGGTGACCTGAGAACTGCTTGGGCCCTAGCAAATCCTTTGAAGACTTCCCCAGCGATCCCCGGTTGTCCGCCGAGCGCGTTTACACAGGACTCGTTTGATAAAACGACAAACGCTTCGAGTACATCTCGGGTCACCTCAACAATATCTTCCGGCAACCGGGAAGTGCGAAGCAGTCTTTCGTTTCTGCCACCGGTCGGCCCTTCGGTAGGCTATCGGCCACCGCGACCTTATATGGCTGGCACCGGTAGATTTCTGACTGCTGCGCGCTTAGCCGAGCAACTCGCCGGGGAGCATCCCTACGGGTACGCCTTCAATAATCCCACCACCTATATTGACCCGACTGGAGAGGCACCTTGTGGGCCCAGTGACTGTTCAACGTAGCCTGGCGGCCCCTGCGCGTACGCAAAGAGCGTTGGTGCAGATAATGGGCAATGGGGTGGGGTGGTCTGCTGCAATGGCACGAAGTATGTGTGCGCATGGAATATTGGTTCAGTTTGGCCTCCCGGAATGACCATCTGCGCGAAGGAACACGAAGGGACGCACAAGGGACAAGTTACGTGTCCGTCAACTGGCTTTAGCAGGCCCGGCTTCAACTCAGGTGAGAATGTCAACGCCGATGAATGTGCCGCCTACGTCGTGGAGTACACGTGCCTTCTTAAACACCAGAAGACGGACTGCAATAAACTGACCGGCGCAGCTCGCAGTGAGTGCCTTAGGCTGTATCACCTGCGACTATGTGACATTTGCCGGTTCATGAAAACACAATATCACTGTCCTACCTCCCAGATTCCGAGCTTCTGTAAGTACTGCCCATGAAACCAATATGCTTAATCATCGCCGTAATTTCAATCGCGTCCCCGGCCAAGAGCATGCTGATGGGATCTGAAGTTCCCGTCGAGCACCTCCTCGTTGGGGCATTCGGGCGCCTTCCTGCAGATGTTCAGTTTCTTGCCCAACTTCGCTTTCGAGACGAACGTCGATTTGACCTCGTCCTTACACCAGCCTCTCAGGATGGCCATCGCCGGTCGTGGATGGTCACTGCCTCGAGCGAAGGTGGCAAGGAAGAGTACACAGTGACGGGGGTGTCATCCAAGGCGACCGTGCCGACCAACGCTTTCCGAAGCGCAGTGGAGGCGTTATCCGGCGAAGGCCTGCTTCGATTCCCATGTCGCATATCCCTCGGCCACGACTCGTCGGGGTATCTGGTCCAGTTCGCAGACTTACCGCTAACACCGGGCGGTTGGATCAGCGGCAGCGTTGACAGGAGTGGTCAACACCCGAGAGTGATTCGCGGTAACTGAGGGGTCATATTCGGGCTTCGATTGTCGACCCCCACTCGGGGCATTCACGTCGTTTTTACGAAAGTCTGCGGTCACCCTCATCTAGCGGCACATAACCCAAGATGCGTTGGCCAAACCAACCTGATTGCTAACAGCTGTTACTCGATGACCGAGTAATCGCGGCTGTGGCCAGCGATGGTCGCTTCTCGTCTAAATCTTCCGTCCCATCCGAGCCGGTTCGGCTCTCCGTCTGCCGCCGGAATCAAGCATTCGGCTGTATCTATTTTCAACAGGGGGTGCGTTGCCGCAAAGAGAAGACCTTTTCGAAAATCTAAGCTGCTTCTGCGCCTGGTACCTTCTCAGACAGTGCCGTCTGCCAGTCGGCGGGCACCTCTGGTCAAGTGCCGTCGGCCGCTATCGCCTTGGATAGCAACGTCGCCTTTGCCGTAGCTAACGCACTCTCGATGCGCGCGAACCGTCCTTCGTCCGCAAATTTCTTAGACTTCAGAAGCGATTCGTAACTCTCGCTGGCTGCCTGGAATAGTGCGCCAAGCTCGTGAACCGACCCTCCAAAACGTAGTTCCGGACGCGCCCAGTTTTCCTGTTGGTTTTTGTCCGGCGCGGGCACAAGGTCGTCGCCCAGATGAGCCATAGACCACATGGGAGCTCCCGGCAGAACCCACCGGGTTTGGAGCGCATCGTCCGCCAAGTCCTCGTCGTCGGCCGACGAAATGGCCAAAACGATCACCGTGTACCAAGGAGGCTGAAACTCGCCCCAAGTGGATTCGATCGACGTCCACCCCGCCTTAGGATGCCAGTACTCTACGAGCCAATGCGTAAAGAGCGTTTCACCCAGGCACCAAGTCGGTAAGTGCGCCACTGTCCGGGCTGGAATACCCCGCGCCCGCAATAGAGCCGCCGCCAAGTTAGCCCGGTTCGTACAAGTCCCGCCTCCCGCGCAAGCTAGCGAGGCGAGTGCATCCAGCCGAGTCCAAGCTTCGCCCCCGCCTCGGTTGTCGCATGTGAACTTCGCGACCCGTCGCGCATAAGTTTCGACGTCGGGATTGCCGTTGGCAAGGGCTGCCGCCTTCTCCTTTATCAGCGCGGCACCCGATTGAACACAAGCTGTCGCGCGCGTCCAGTTGCGCACCGCACTAGGGGCATCTGGCTCAATGGATTTTGGCAAGATTGGGGCAGGTGTAGCTCGGACTAGAACCAACGCCTCCCAACCGACTAAGACAGGCCCTCTGCCAGACTCGACTTTGACGTCGCACAGCCAGTTTCGCCCGTCGGAGCGCTTTCGAAAGGCAAAGGACCGTATCGCACCTTTTGGCTCGCTCCATAGCTTCAAGCCTAGAGGAGCCTGATCTCGGTACCTCTGTGGGATCGGAAACGACACGACTCCGGTCGGGTGCCCGGGCGCGGGATTTACCCAAACCTTAACGCTGCCGCGCAGTACGCCGGGGCCGTCGAGGTCGCAGAGCTGGGGTTCGCCGGTCGTAAGGCTGGGCTTGGAAAGCAAGAGGGGGCTTGACCCGAGGTTGCTCACCTTGATCGAGAGCGTCGTCGCGGAGCGCGACAGAGTCACGTACTTGCGAAACCGCTTCCAGCCGGCAGAAGCCTTCGCGTACTCGGTGGTTACATAGCCATCGGCGGGGTTGATTCGGATTTGCGCGGGAATTCGCTCCCCGCGCTGTAATTTCATCGCTTTCGTGTCGATGGACACCCTATGTCCATCATCGTCCGCCTTGAGCCAGACATCCAGCGTAAGTTTTCTGTCCTTCGGAAATGAAGTAAGTTCGATCGAAGCGCTTGGCCGGATTCCTCCTCCCGCTGCTTCCAGCCGGGCTCCCGAAGATTCTGCGGCCGCGTGATCGAGGCGCCAACGTTCTGGGAAACCGGGGAGCAGGTCGGCCGAATTCGGGAGCGCGGCTCTGGATATCGAAACTGCGCAGAGCAGGCAAAGCACTTTTCAATTCTACCGCTGAATAGCGATCTATCGTTCCCAGAGCAGTCACGCGGAAGGCAGGCGCAAGTTACTTCGAGATCCACCAATTCGTTTCAACAGTCATCGGGCCGGAAGATGTGGGTAGAAAGCGGTGAAGGGGCCCGGCTCAGCGCGCCTGTGGTTCAATCGTTCGATCTGCCCCATCTATGCAGGCGCCATCGGATCGATTGTATGGCTCGGCCTCGGGTACGGAGTCGTCGTCGCAAAGGCTCCTGTGACCGTGGACCTCCGTGCACTCGCAAACGCACGGGAACGGAATTGTATCTGATCGGCAGCGGTCCGATCCCCCGGCATTAATCTATAAGAGACGCGGGCCGCTGGTCGTTCAGCTGTCACTTTGCGAATTATTTGGCGTAATTCTTTGCGCGATAAATGGCGTAAGTGAGACTCAAGCCTCTCCAATCACCAGGCTCTCACGAGCTGCTTCCACGACACCTTTTGTGACTTCTTGGAGTGAGTTGACCTCAAGAATTCGCTCGACCTGGGTTAGGAGTCGGTTCAGCAATCGGAAGTTGCCCGCCGTCATACGGATAATCGCGGCGACCGCTTCCGAATCGAGTGGCTGTTCGGGAAGATTCACGCCTGGAGGCACCCATCCTTTCTCTAAGAGGTCACGGATCTCATTTGCGGAGAGAGGTCGAAACTCGTGCACAAAACCGATGCGGGAATAGAACTGAGGGTATCTAGCGAGGCGCTTCTCGATGCCCGGCATCCCAATCAGAATCATGCCAATGTCACCGGCATCGAAGATTGCTCGAACCTGTTCGAGGCTTGCCATGCGCAAGCGGTCGGCCTCGTCGACCAGAATGAGCGCGGTAGGGTCAGCGATTTCCATTTCCTTTATGGAGTACGCCTTGGCGACCTCGCCATAAGTGGGTCTGAGTTCGGGAACCGGCTTTGAAAACCAATCGTGCTGGCGCAGAACCTCATCCTTGTATGCCTCGTCCCTCTGCCGGATACCGTTAAGCTTTTCTTCCTTTTCGAGTCTCAATGGCCTCTTTGCAAGGCTTCTGTTGAATTCACGGGAGCGTCTTATCGCGATATCGATGGTGCGCGGTGTGTTCACAACCGAGGGAGTGTAGAAGACAGTATCAAGGGCGATAGATTTACCCGAGCCTGCCGTCCAGCGGTCTGACTCTTTGACCTGTTCCGACCGGCCGTAATGTCTCGCAGAGAGCGTTTTGCCGACTCCGGGCGCTCCGAAGCAGAGGCCAATATATCGATAGCGTCGACAAGCGTCGCAGAACTCAACGAACCTCCGATGTTCGAGCGTTTCGACCATTGATGAAGGTCGCGAGTTACTCGTTTCGATATCGTTTGAGTTCAGGGGTGGCACGCTTGGGTGGTTGTTTGGCTTTTGGGGTTGGTGGCTCATCTGGCTTCTCCTTGACCTCGCCACACTTCAGTTCCAAGAGCGTGTCCACAGTTTTCTGACGGTCCTTCAGGACACCACGCAATTCGCGTCGCCTACGATTTCTGGCGGTGATAATCTCGCGCAGGGGAACAGTCTCTCCGGCCAGTTCGGCGCAAACCGCCCGGCACAAAAACTTTTCTTCGTGAAAGACTCGGACCTCGCCCATGTCCCGAGGGTCGTACCGAAGGGTCACCGTTTCGCCTACATAGGCTGCCAGCGTGGTTGAAATGTATCGAAGACTTTGAAAGTAGATTCCGTCGGCTCTAACCTGCCGTGACCTCGCCACACGGATCAGGAGCAAGTCCAACTGTTCCAGCGAGTCCGGCATCCTAGGCAAGAAGCCACCGGCTTCCCATCGCTCTACAGGCAGTTGTTTGGTTTCGCTGTTCTCATGTCGATGATAGTCGTCCAGCACAAAGGTGCGGAAC
>JBBQMJ010000009.1:0-20565 GCA_038328815.1 Fimbriimonadales bacterium
CGGCCACGTACGGCTATGCCGTAAAAGGCGTCCAGGGTGTTTCCATCTCAGCTAGAACCCTATGGAACACAGGGAATTTTCAATTCGGTTCTAACCCAATTACCAATCTGTCCACCTTGAGTAAGTATCAATCAAACGTCAAACGCGCATCCCTTTCAACTGTTGTGCAGCGGGGGGAGAATCCATGAGGCGCCTAGCATTCACCTTGATCGAATTGCTTGTCGTCATGGCGATCACCGCCGTGTTGCTGACGCTGATCGTTCTGCCGATCGTCCAGTCATTTAACGTCAGTCGGCAGGCTGCGGCTTTTGCGGACGCACAGGATAGTGCCCGAAAGCTTGGCGAACGAATTGCACGTGAGATCGCTGTTAGTGCAGGGGTCAGAGATAACTCGGGCGACAAAGGCTCCGTCCTGGCGACTTTCCGCTCGTACGGATGGACCGCAGCGGCGCCGATGTATTCCAGCGTCAACCTGCCTTACGGCAAGCTCGATATCATGAAACCCGCAGAAGGCGAGCCCGGGGCTCCCGGTGCTGGCTTCATTAATCCCGGTACCGGCCTGATCGACCCAACGCTGCATGCGCCAAAGGGGCAGATCACGTTGCCCGTAGCACCAGGGTCGACGATCGTCCGCTATCACATCGGGCTACACAGCCCGGTACTGCCTGATCCAGCGAACCCTGGCCAATTCATTGCCGATACCTACAACAACCCGTACGACGACATCCTGATGGCCGCTTACGATCCAGGGAGCCCGGCCACCCGGCTAGTGGTTCCGGGAACGGGCCGCGATAACCTCTACGTTCTCTGGCGCTCCGAGGTTCAGCCATATATTTACAGCAACATTCAGAACAAGTTTGTGGTCAACAAGGCGCTGTTCTATGACGTGTCTCGTCTACCGGTCGCGGGTGATCCCCTGAGCGTTGGTGAGACGCCAGCATCTCGACAAACGAGTCTCATGTTGCGCAATTTGAACACGTCGACGGCGGCTTTTGATTACCCAGCGTTCTTTGATCTATCGAATCCTGCCGACGCTCCGGTTTACAAGACTGCCGATCCTGACGGAACGCCTGACCCAAGCAAGGGCCAAATGATCCTCAACTGGGTGAGCAAGGGTCAGATCGTATCAGCTCTCGATCATAGCGACATGGTGCAGCCGATTTACGACAAGCAGACTCAGCTCGTTGTCTACGAAGGATTGGCGCCACACGCGGTTACCGATGCTCCAAAGGTTGAGCCGCTCGTCCAGTTTCGCCCGACCCGCATCAGCAGCGAACCTGCCGAAGGGCAAATGGCTGTCCGCCCAGGCGAAGAGACGGACAACGCGAACCTTGAGGCTCCCGACGTTTATCGGACGAAATACCCTCAATGGAGCAATCCAGTCATTCGAACCTACTCGGGCAGTTGGGATCAGACCAAGCCGGCTCTGGACCTATACCTCTTGGCCAGAAACGGTACCGATGCAGTGACGGGCCAGATCGACCAAGGAATCTTCGCCATGAGCCCAAGCGTTGATGGGACCGAGGGCGCCATCCTTACTGAGCTCTTTGACGTGACCGCATATAAGTCAGGAGGAGCTTTCCCGTTTTCTACTGCTATTAGCGCTGCGAATACCACGAATGGCAACAATGGCAAACCGGACTGGACAACCATTCCTAACTTAGTCAATAACTTCATCGCTTACGCTCCAGACCCTGCCCGGGGTTCGATCCTCGCGAGCTTTGGCGTCAATGAGGTTGGCGGGCTGAACACGGTGCCTGGATATGCCGCCTATGACCCAAATAACCTTCCGCAGGCGGGGATCGCGTTAGCTGAAACTCCTTTGGTGGACAATGGCGCTGGCGCCACTTACTCACCACTAGATGGTGCTGCGACTTACGACGTTAATCGCTGCTTTAATAAGGTCTGGAATGACGTGTTTGGAAAGACGTTGCGTCCAGATATCCAGAGGTTTATCGACCTTCGCGTGACACCACAAGGCGATGGAACGCCTAGCCCGTTGCCGCTCAACCTTGCTTCCGCGGACCCGCAAGCCAAATATCACTATCCCAGAGCGCACATCGTGCCTGGCAGTGAGCAGGTATTTGGCCCCGATCAAAATCCTGGTCCGAACTACGGCCAGCAGGTTCTCTACACAAGGACAACGCGAACTCCTGGCCCTAACCAATATCGCATCAACTATGTCGATCAGCCGATCGCTCCGGGCGGGTATGCCCTACTCGGATTCCCTGGCGACCCGCCCGCAATATATGATCCAACGGATCTTGAGAGCGCAGTGTTTGAGCCTAGGTACAAGGCTGGATACATACAGTTGAACTCAGACCCGACCGTGCCTTTGCCCCAGGACACGATAGTTGGGGCCGTAACCTACCCAGCCTTCTCGGTCTATTACAAATTCCAAATGACGCAACGGGACGATGTCTTCGCAGTGGACTATGACTCACGCCAAATCATGAGCGTGCTGCTTACCGTTAAGCATTTCCCGCAGCAGGGTCTATCGACTGCGCAAAACGTCACGATCCCCGTGACCGCTAAAGTGAGGAACTTCCTGCGATGAGATTGAAGGATCAAGTGAAGTTGCCTCATGGGAGCCAGGCGGGCCGGATGCGAAAGGGCCAGACGCTCATCATCGCGCTCATCGTGCTCGGCGTCCTGCTTGTCATTGGATTTGTGTTTCTGGGCGTCGTCAGCCGAAACATCAAGTCCACCTTTGGCCAGCAACAAAGGAACCTGGCGAGTGACTTGGCTGAGGCTGGCGTTCGATATGCGCACTCGCAGATGCTATCCAGCGAATTGGGCGCAGACTGGCACGGTGCGATTACCACGATCGCGAACAACCATGATCCAGACAAGGACATCTTGCCTTCGATCTATGACCCAGCCGTAATTTACGGGGTGGGCGACATGGTATTCATTGCCCCTTCAACCTTCTATGTTTCTATTGCCAAAGGCAATGTTGGTAATCCGGTGGCCACGAGTCCGGCGTTCTGGCAACCGACCGGTGGTGGACCCGATGGCCTAGGCCCGTACACGCGTTTGAGTTTCGATAATGGCAGGGCGCTGATCCGAGCGCGCTATGCGCCGACCGATCCATCAATGTTCTCGACGCAAAACCCGGCCGCTGGCCTGCGTAAGCCAGGGAAAGCCCACAACTATTTGCTCATCGATTCCTATGGCCGCCCCGGTTCGGTAAACAGTACTGACCCCACCCTGGCTGGCAAGGGCGCCACGGGCACGCAGAAGCGTCTGTTGGCAATGGTATCAATCGGCGTCATTGAGTCGGCTAGGTATGAGTCCAATCTGTACAAGGTCTCAAGACCCATCGAGATCGGAGTGCCGCCCAAGCTTGGCTTGCAATACGAAGGATTCCCCGTCGCCTTTCCCTACCAATTGGGCGGAATCGCAATCATGCCTAATCTAAGCGGTACTGGCGCTCCGGCCGCGATTACTGGGCTGGGAGGCTTCTATGCAAACGGGGACGTAAAAATTTATGGCCAGGTCAACGCATCGCTCTCGTCTGCGCTTGGAGATCAGTGGAACGTAGCTGGTCGAATAATCGGCGCTAACGGTACGAGCGGGGTTGCTGCGTGGGTTAGTGGCACTACATATGTCGTCAACGATCTTGCCTTGGGATCCGACGGCAAGGTGTACATAAGCGTTGCTGCCGGCAACGTAAACAACGATCCAACAAACCCAGTGGCGGCACTCGGACACTGGGACGTGTTCCAAGCGCTGACACTGGCGGTACAAGATGGCGCATACGCGACAACCACAACTAGCCTTTCGAACCCTTCTAACCCGAGTCTCGACAGCAATAGCGACCTATTCTCGACCATTCTAGGTTCATTGCGTGATGGCATTGCGGAAACGGACGAAGCCGGCTTCCCGCGGGCCTCGGGCCGCAAAGATCCTCCCCTCATCACCTCCGTCGATCCTGAGACCGGTGAGAGCCGCTACGTCCGACTGACTGCAGAGAGCGGCAAGATGGCGGGCGCGGGAAATAGCGGACGCTATGGCCATGGACGCGGTGTTTACGTGGGTAATGCAGATGATCGCCAGATGCGCTCCGACGAAGTTGGACGAGAGAATGTCGGTACTGCGGAATCGCTGGTTTACGACTGGCTGAATCCGAATAACGGCCAGGCGAACTCAGGCTGGCAGGGCCCTTACTACGTGCCGCGCGGCGCTTTCCTAAAGCTTCTATCAGATGGGTTCATCATCACATTGGATAGCCGAGGACCCGCGGGCCAGCGCACTTGGAAGGATCCGGATGGAACAGATACCGGCAGCAACCAAATTAAGTATCGAATCGGGAATGTGGGCGGAGTGCCGTACATTGTCGATACATACACGCCAGGCGTCAACATCAATGCCAGCGTCATCGATTACACCTTAGGCGTGCCGTTCAATGGCGTGGTTTATTTTGCCGGCAACGTGCGAGTTCGCGGAAGCATCCCGACCGACGTCCCGATGCTCGTGGTTTCCAACGCGACAATTTATGTCGAAGGCAGCATCACCAAGGGCGTGATCGGCAACGACTTCACGGTCGGCCGAGCGGATCTTCCGGCAGCTGTCGGGACATTGCTAACACGCGACAGCCAATCAATGATTGGATTGTTCGCAAAGGATTACGTGACGTTGAACACGACCCAGTTCTTCGGAGCGGATTTCAACCAGACTATTGAGGAGGTCAAGGACGTACCTTCCGCGGTTGGCTACGATCCAATCCGAATGCGCAGCGGCGGGGCTGGAATGAGTTTCCTCGCTGAAATGTTGCTTGATCCTGCTACGGGCGCATCGGCGTCGGCCTGGAGCCCGTACGCGATGAACTACGTGGACGCCGTTACCGGGTCGCCGCTTGCTGAGGGTCTCTTAATGACGCAGACGATGGACGATGGACCGGCGCCTAATTCGTTCGTTTCACTCAATTTGAATCCGGGGATGTATCCGCCACCGAGCACGAATTCAGCTCCTTACCTATTCCCGGAGGGCGGATATAACTCGGCCCAAGCCTATTTCCCGCCAGCCTACGTGACACCCGGCTACCCACCCTCGACCGCTGGTTTTGTTCCGATGTATGGGCTTGGAGCTGAGAGTTGGCAGCGCTACTCGAAGTTTGAGACGTGGAGTTTCCCCATCGTAGACAACACTTTCGCTTATAGCCTTGGAGTCATGACTGCGCCCGGGAACCAAATTCCTGGCAACTATCAGATGCTTGCGCAGCAGTCCAACGAATTCCAATTCTTCCCGAACTCCGTGGGATCTAACGGTACAAACGACCACTTGTTCGCAAGATTGGCGTTGGCGCCCCACGACGTCAGGATTGAAGCAACGCTGTATGCCGAGCAAGGCTCATACTTTGTGATCCCTGGCCCACCGTTCAACCCGAACCCGAACGATACGCGGGACGCCTACGACTCGGACGCCGCTGCGAACGGTGCTGCCCAGGCGAACCTTGATCGAATTGAGAACTTTGGAACAGGACCTAACGCTCCGTTTTACGGCGAGCCGCTCGACGTCAAGGTCTCAATCATCGGCGCCGTTTCTGAAAACATGCCGCCCCCTATTAGCCAGCAAGCTGAATGGCTGAAGCGATGGGGCTGGATTCCGAGACGCTTGGGTTCAAGCGGTAGCTATATTCCGGTGTCGCACTCCGTTGGATACAACTTGAACAACCAGCTGCTTGTGCCCAATTTGACGATCAGCTATGACCCGACTCTAGGCACAGCAAGCGCAAGCGGCGAATTCGTCCGAGTTGACGCAAATAACCGTGCTCTGCCGCCGATTCCACGGCTGCCTGTTTCTTCGACTCTTGCCTACTTTGGCGAGGTGAACCCATGATGTTTGCACGTGCATTTAATTGTGTTGCTTTGGCTATTGGTTTGATCGCTGCGACGCCCGCCCAACAGAGCTACGCCCAGCGCGGTACGACTGTCAATGCTGGCGTCGTTCTTTTGGACAGCAACTTGACCGCTGGTGTACCTTCTAATTCCAATCCATTCGTTTGGTACAACCTCGACCAAAACTCAAGAGTCAAGCCGGCTGGATGGGACTTCGAGAATCCGATAGCGAACGCCGTGGCGACTCAAGCCACCGTGAATCGTTGGACCGCACTTGGTGGGCCTGTTCCAGCTATAAATGATCGCTTGACAAAGAGTGAGGCTTCCTACTGGGAGGTATCGCTGTCTGCAGCATCGGACACAGACCTCAGCAAGTTCGACGTGCTCTCCGTCTCGATCTATCAAGACCTATTGCTCAGTTCACGTGAGCGTGAGCGGCTACGTCGATTCGTTGATCAAGGGGGCGTGCTCTGGATTGACGTGACCGACGCTTCACCCGTCGACTACATCAACAATCTCCCTGTGCCGTTCAAGATTGTTGCCGGCAGCGGATCGCTCTTCGCCGATTTCTTCCACCCACTGTTGAGCTACCCGAACATTCTCGATTCGACCGCATTGAATTCGATCCAGATTCAAGGCTCCGGCGTGATCGCGCAGATTACTGCAGGTGACCTGGCCGGAATGAGCACAACGCAGTTTGGTTCGCCAGCTGACTTCCTGCAATTCCAACCCGTCGTTCGCGATGGCAGCAATAACTCGGCCATTGCGGTTGCCCAGTTGGGTAATGGCTACATCCTCGTTACTGCGCGCGGTACGGCGCAGGCACTGAACCGAACCCTTGTGAGCGGAAACCCTTCCGTATATAGCGTCAACCAAACGTTTTACGCCCAAACACCGACCTTCGATCAGAGTTCAAACGCGGCGGCGCGGCTGATGGTCAATGCGATTAGTCTCCCCACAACCCATGGCATGCCTCAACAGGGCAGTCGTGGGATGAACGGCTCGCCAGTCGACATGGGCGCGCCATTGCTACGACGATGGAAGGACATCCCGCCGATCGCGGCCGGCGCCCTTTCAACATCTACGCCTGCTTTATTTAAGGGTCTGATGATCGTCTCGGTAAACGATCCGGGCGGCTCTCGGGTTTACGTTTACAATGCGAAACCAGGCACGGACCTGGACGGTACCGGTAGCGCGGACAAGGGTATTCCGGATTACCTTTACGGCCAGCAGCAGGACTTGCTGTGGAAAAGCGCCGTAATTCCTGGCCCAATCTCATCGCCAACTTGCTTAGAAGTGCCCAGCGCTGGCGCAAGTGGCTTCCCGCTTGATCAGATTCTTGTTGTCGGGGGAGATGGCGCGCTCTACGCCTTCGATGCCTTTAACATCGATGCAGCGACGCACCACATCAGAACCCCTCTCCCGATTGGAACGCCTCCAGATGCTACAGAGACTGACGTTAACTGGGTCTACGGACCCTTAGCGCCAACCGGGTCCGTAACAGTTATTCCTGCGGGCGGTCCTTCCGCTCCCACAATCCACGAAGGTTTGGCGTTTATCGCTGATTCTCAGAACACCGGATCTGACCCTGCTGGCCGCATATGGATCGTTGATCCGGCAACGGGAATCATCAAGACAAATGGCGCTTCGGAGCTTGCCCTGGGCGGCGCGGCTGCACCCGGACTAAATGGTCCGTCAAGTAGTCCGACCATTGGCTACATTCCAATACAGGATAATTCCGGTGGCGTTGATCGAGTGGTCTACTTGGCCTCAGGCCCAACAAGTGTTGGTGGACCCAGTTCTACAGCCGGTATCACAAGCCTATGGCTAGGTGCACGAGGCGAAAAGCCGGCTAGTTTTGATGCCATTAGCAGCCCAGGCTTGGTAAAGATCTTTACGCGAGCGAGCCTCAGCCCTGGTTGCGAGATCTATCAAGCTGCCGCTGCCGATCCCTTTGCGTTCAAATTAACCGTCCTTGATCAAAACGGAATCCCGTTGCCTCAGGCGACGATGAGCAGCGTTTTTTCTGGCGCGCCTACTTACCAAGTAAATGGCGAAGTCGATGTTCCGTGCTCGGCCTGGGACCCAACTTGGAGCGGGGTCCGGATCGACTACACGATTGACTGGGCAGTGAGCCCGGTAACAAGCGTGATCCGAGGCAACGAATTCTTCCCGGACGATACCGCCAGGGCGCGGCGGGTGATTGGAAGCCCCGCATTGGGACCAGACGGCACACTGTTTGTTGTCGTCAGTACCCAGAATGATGGCTCGGCATCAAGCGGTGGCGGCGATCTCTATGCATTAAGCGAAAGCGGCCGCGGTGTCTTCAAGCTCCTCTATCGGTTCAGCCTCTATGGCGAGCACCAAATTACGGAGAGCCAGGGCGAGACCGTCGACTACAAAGAAGTCCTGTATGACAACGACGGAGTCACAAGTTTCTCGCCATTTATTCAGGGCTCGATTTCAAACCTGACTTTCTCAGGGGCCCCTGCTATTCGCGGCAGCGTCGTTTATGTAACAGCACGAGGGATCAAGAACGCGGTAGTGCCCGTCACCGTGCTCCTTGCTTTGAAAGCAGATCCTGAGCCGGTCGAGATTCGCACAGGCGATCTGCAGCCGAATTTCCAACTGGCCCAGCCGGAAATCACAGGCAGCGACACGAAGAATGTTCCGGAGCGCTATAACCTCCTGCTTCCGAATCAGTACACCTATACGAAGGACCCTGGAGCGCCTTTTGGGACGATCCATATCGATAGCCTAATGTCCTCGCAACGAGGCTCCGTGCAGAATGCCTTCAGCGCAAGTCAACCAATCCTCATCCGACAAGCAGGCTTGCCAGATCAACTGGTAGAGCCGAGCGCATCGGGCGGTTTCTGGAATCCGCTTCTCTGGTACTCATGCTTTAACGGATACGACAACAGGAGTGCGCCGATGGTCACGGGCAATACGGTCTTCTTTGCTGCGACAAGCATGTTGCCCTCAATCCTGTCAACGGGCGCCATTGGGCCGCTCAGCGGCTTATTGGTCGGAATGAATTCGGATATCAGCACTTCCGATCCCGGCAACACGCCCGATAGCGGGTTTCCTACGGGTAGAAATCGTCCTTGGCTTGTTCAGGCCAACCAGATCAATTTAATTCCTTCGTTCACGGCAAATCCTAATTTCAGGTGGCCTCAGATCGTTGGTTCGACAGGTATTGCCGACTACGCCCTCAGGCTAAACCAGACCGTATTGGATGGCTCGACGACTTCCTACGGTGTCGTCGCCGGAGAGGGCACCCTTGCTTCGTTGGGCGACAACGGCGTCTACGCCTATGGCCTCGCGGACTTCTTTGTTGCCGATGAGGGCAGGTTGGCTCGTTTTGATTCCAGCGGCAACGCGCTCTTTACGTCCGACGTCTCGCTCCAAACTGGCCTTCAGGGGGACGTGAGTAATGTAGGAAATCTTAAGCCGCTGGTACGGCCAACGCGCGCATACCCACTATCGCAAAGAGAGATGATCGTTGTCGATCCCGGTGCGAATCGTCTTGCTGAAATGACGACCAGTGGACGCGAGACTCGGTCCATTGAAAAGATGATCGTCGATTCCGTTTACCGTGTGGATGGTTTCAATACCAACGAACCCCTAACGCTGAATTCGCCGAGGGATGTCGCGGTTTATCAAGATTACGTCCTTGCCGCAAACAACCCACTCGCCAGTCCCATGCCTTATGAATTCTGGATTCACTACATCATTGCTGACGCCGGTAACAAGCGGCTGATAGAGCTAGTGGATCGATACGGGGCCGATATCACGACTAATGAAGTGCGAGGCCCTGTGGCAGTTGGAGGCGCGCCTCAAATCGGCGTGCTTTACTGGCACAGTCCTTCGACCTTCACGGGCAAGAATTGGGAGTACGGCAGTGTTGCACGGGAGATTCTGCCGGACGGACTAAATTCGCGGCCGATCGTGGTTGCAGGTATTGGCTCAGCTGGAACAACTTCGACCGATGTTGGCCTTGGAACTCCTGCACCGGGTTCACAGCGCGAAGAAGGGACCGGAAACGGAAGCATTCTCGTTTTCGACGGAGCCAATTCGCAGGTGATCACCTCTGTCCTTCTCCCGGCTGTTCCGACGAACACCATCTGGAAATGGACCAACGGAGTGCCAGCGCTGGATCCTTCTATCAGAAGCGGCAGGCAGAAGAAGCTTTCAAATTTGAGCTCGGTGACGATGAAGATCATCCCCGCCGGTGCAGGCGCTGGCCAGTTATCGATCATGTTTACGGACTCGACGGGCGTTTATGAGATCGTGAAAAGTGGCAGCGACTGGGTTGTCACGTGGATGCTCACCAACGACGCATACAAGGCTATGAGGGGACTTAACGCACCCTTTGGCGGAGCAGTGCCGATGGGCTCACCCGACAACACCAATCCTTTGGACTTGCGGGCAACTTACGCTAGACGACTTCCTTCAAACGAAGTGCTTATCGTCAACGGCTATTCCGGCTCAATCCGGTCTGGCGGCGGATTTAGCGGCGAGATTCTTCAGGTGAACGGTGACGTTGATGGGTCTGAAAACAATGCAGTACCTGGATTCGGTTTCACAAAGACTAATTTTGGCTTTGGAACGAACAGTATTCGATTCAAGCTCGGGCCGATCGAAGGCGCACGAGGACTCCTGATTCCAGTGTTTGCGGATCGGAGATAAATTTTGGTGAAGTTAATGCAAGCGAAAAGGCAGATTTGGTTAGCGGTAACAATAGCAGCGCTCATCCTTGGGATAGGGTCGGCCGCTTGGGGCCAAGATTTTAAGACCTTCAAAGGTGATAACGCTCGGACAGGTAAGAACGCAACTCCTGCCGCGATGTCACCAGGTGTCGCGAACCTTCGCTGGTGGTATCCGGACAATATCCTAGCCAACCCCGTAATCGTCGACAACACCGATGGGGCGGCAGGTTTTGCAGGAGTCTGGGTTGTGCCACCGACCGATCAAGAAGCGAACAACGCGTACATCCCTGGCGTGGCAATCACAGTTTGGACGGGCGTCAAGACCTACAACTTGGGCGATGTTGTCCTGGGTAGCGACAATGCCACCTATGTGTCGCTACAGAACGCAAACGTCAACCACAACCCAGTTCCGATCCCGGGTGTGTGGTGGGCGCTTCAAGGAACTACCGATGCTTACCGCTACGTTGCGGCTCGCGATTCATCTAGTTCGGTCCTTCTCCCCGCTGGTGTCGAGTCGACCGGGCTATCGCTAACTGATCCAAGGGTTGCACAGGCTACTGGAGCAATCTCGACTATCGTGGCGACATACACATTGACGCCAACCGATAGCATCCCTCGCACCTATTCACTTGAAACAAACATTCCGCAGGGCCCTACGGGCAACGGGGTGGCTGGATTTACCTATCCGCAAAATCATTTTGTCTACGAAGTCGACTATGACAACGGTAAGACCCTGGTCGACGTGTTCGATACCACGATTTCCGGCTCGGGTTGGGTGCCTCTTGGAAATGGCGGAATGCCAACGACGCGGCAGTTCAAATACGATGGTGTTCATCCGATCGTCGTCAAGGTTTACGACACAAACCCGCGGGACGGATTTGGCAACTTGATGGATGCGGCTGGCAAGATCGTCTACGCTGACGCTTTTCGCATATTGCCTTCACTTGGATCAATCTCGGCGACGCCTACTGTTTACAGCTGGGGTGGCGGAGCCGGTCAGACTCGGGTCGTATCGGCCTCTAACATTTTCAACACGACTATCCTAAACGGGCAGCCGCAGATCGCCCCGCAGGGTGTGGTTACGAGTCTAGAGTTCCAAACTGGCGTCCCGGATTGGCAATGGGTATTGGGTAGCGGTCAACCTGGCATCGTGCTAGACAATCTGAGCGCAGGAGTGACGGCGAACCCACCCTTTGCTTCCGATACCGCTTCGGCTAACAAGTACAGCGTTGATTATTTCTCAGCGCCGATCACGAACACCTTGGTGGCGAGCGATGTCGTTAGCTACGGTCCTACAATGCCTGATGGCGCCTACGACATCTATGTCTGGGTTGCTGGCGATGGCAGTGGTGAGACCTTCGGGCATTCAGTTCAAATCGAGATCGATGAAGGCGCCACGGTGACACTCCTTACTTTGGATCAATCCGTTGGTGCGGGCAAATTCGTTAAAGTCGGCACTCGCAAGTTCACCCATGCGGCTGCCTTAGGCAACGATCTCACTGTCAAGATCTCGAACTATAGCGCCGACCCGGCCGACCTTGGGCTGCTTGCCGATGCCGACGCCGTTGCATTTGTTGGCAGTCAGAACCTGGGCACTGTAATCTCCACACCGGTTCAAGATACAGTGGCGATCAATATGGGCGGCGGAACGGTCACGTCTGTTCCGGTTACCATCGTCTGCGGCGAAGACGGAAAGATTTATTGCCTAGATGCGGTCGGCAACGCTAACGGTACAACCAACGTCTACTGGACCTATCCTGCGACGGTCCCAGGCAATCTGGCGGCCTGGGTAGCTGGTACGACCTACAACCAGGGCGATGTTGTGCTTGGTAGCGACAACAAGCCATATCGATCACTGCAGAACGCGAACACAAGCAACGACCCGATAAGCTCGCCCGCCTGGTGGGAACCTGCAGATCCGAATCAGATCCCGACCGAAGATGGCGCCGGACCAACCGCGGAGATGCCGACCGGGTTCGACATCAGCTCCGCAATGATCGTCAAGGGTATTGGACCGGGACCCTCGGATTTCCTCTTCATAGGCGCTACAAACGGCAGGATTTACGCCATCGATATGGCTGGCCGAGGCGATATGAATTTGGCCTCTGGAATCGCTGGTACAACGACCCGCGCTTGGAGTTACCCCGATGACTTCCCGGGCACCGCGGTTCCCAGTAACCTCGGACCTTTTAAGGGTTCTTTGGCTTATGACGTCGTCGGTGGCGTGCCAACCATCTTCGCTGGAACTTCCCAAGGTCGCATGTATTCGCTCAATGCAGTGGCAACTAGCGTACCGAACAAGACGACTTCAGTCCAGTGGACCTATCCTCCGCAGACATCGCCTGCGCTCGGTCAAATTACGACGACTCCAGCGGTCCAATTTGGAAAGGTCTTCTTTGGAACGGCGATGTCCAATGATGGAACTCAGCCCGGCGCACTTATTGGCCTGGATGAGGCCACAGGGAATGTCACGTTTGGGCCAATGACCCAATTCCTTGAGACGGTCTCTGGGAAGACAATCAAGATGGATAATTTTGTGGGCGGCCCAGCAACAGTGCCAAACACCGAGTTCCTCACGGCTGGCGGGCCTGATATTGTCTTTGCGTCTAACCAGAACCGATACGTCTACGCCTACGACGCCACAGCCGGGGCCAACGCAGCTCCACTTTGGTACAGCAACGAACTCGGTTCAACCGTAACTGGCGCATTGACATACACGCATATGACCGTTCTTGATAACGGTGGTCTCCCGAACGATTTTCCAATCCTGCTCGTGCCCACCGATGACGGGCGCGTTGACGGGCTCTTCGCCGACCCCGTAACGCTGAACCGTAAGGGGACGAGACGAGCTTATGAATTCGGAGTGAATGGTGGTCTCACGGCTTCGATCGCCGTCGGCTTGAATTGGATGTATGCAGGCGATCTAAGTGGCGTTCTCTATGCGTTCAACAATGGCTCAGGTCTTCTCAGTGGTGGAACTCCACCGGGGCCCGGTGGCGGAATCGTTGAAAATAATCCCGAGAGCGACACTTTTGACACGGCTGAAATCAGATTCGTCACCCAGGACGCGTATCAGAAGTTGCGTCAGAATCCTGCGCTCTTGACTTTCGCTGACGTGGATAGCGGCGCTTATGACTTGCCTGGCGGCACGCCCCATGCCTTTGAGTGGGGTCAGACGGTGTACGCTCTGGCCTACAACTTCAAGTATCTGACCAACGGTGGAACCGTGCCTCCTCCGATTGTGAATTTCAGCTTGAGCGTGGAGGGGCAAACACTTCGGCAGCTTTCTCAGGAGACCCGGCTACTCTCGGGCGAATCTGAAGCCAGCCCACATGGCGCGTTCGCGATGCTCTCCTTTACCATCCAAGGCTCAGGCGCAAATGCGCTACCCCCTGGCAACGGACAAGTTAGCATGACTGTCAGTTCGTCGGCGCTTAGCGGCACCGGCTCACCACAGACGTTTACAGTTGACCCGGTTGCCGGCCACCAGGTGTTTACAATTGCCAACCCTCTGGCTTTGATCATGAACCCGACGGGAACCGTGACCGCAGAGCCGTGGCAGGAGCAGATCGGAGCGATTACAAACGCTGGATTGCGCTCACCGCCAAACGATCCCCAGAACCTCGTAAATGGTTCCCCGGATGTTAACGGTTGGGAGCATCTCCTTTTCTCAACGACGGGCGCCCTATCGCATGGCCAAAGTGGCGGCGCATCAGTCGCAGTAGTTGACAGAAGCTTGATGACGATTTTGCGAGGGCTTGGATTTGGTTTGACCAATGTCCGGGTTAGCCGCCAGGACCTTGCTTGGAACAGGAACACATACGTCGTAGCGCCAACAACGCCTGTTGGCAAGCCGCTTCCTACATATTTGACAACGGGTGCGTCCGTGAATTACCCGACAGGATTCCAAATGGAAGACTATCCCGTGAACTTCCCGAACGATAGTCTCGATTATCCGGATATTCCTCGCCGCGCGATTAAGGTCACCAAAGACCCTAACGGTAATGCGGAGAATCCACTTTACAATGGCGTAAATCTCAACGCCCCGATTCCCGCAACCACAGTTGACGCACTAAATAGTGTGCCCGATCGAACGCTCATCGAGACGCCTTTCTTGTTTGGTGTGGATATTCCTAGATACCAACCTTGGAACATGGCTCCTGGCTACATTACGAATACGCCGACCGATGTGGATTCGGCTGGTACGCCAATTCTTGATGGCTACGCGGGAGCGATGGTTGTCTTCGTGGATAACACGGGCTCAGGCGTCTTCGATATCACATCGGCGCACCGGCCCGCCTTCCGATCATTCAGCTTAGGCACTGCGGTTACAAAGGACGAGCGTTTCCATGTTGATACTCCCGTTGTTGACTTGGGATCGCTACCAGTTGGCGCTGGATATTCGCCTCTCGCGCCGGGGACGACCCCCGCGTTTAGCCCATTTGTAGCGCCATTCAATACGATGTTCCAGCCATTTGTGGTCAAGAACGATGGAAACGTGAATCTCGTGGACATTCGGCTTGCCCATGGGCACCAGGAAGGCGGCAACCCGATAGAGCCTTGGCAGATATTGGCGCCTGCCAATGACTTCTTGGGCTGGCTTGACGGGACCTACAATATGTGGTCCGACCTCGACAACCTGTTCTATCAGCCAACGATCGGTGGCGCGCAAGTGGCCTTGCAAAAGCCAAGAGTGGGTGATCGAGCCCCGACGGAATTGAGCGTCAACCCGATTCGCCGGGCTAATCCATCGCACGGCGCAGCAACCGGTGGGCGAAACTTCCCGCTTGTTACTCCCTCTGCCACTGTGCCGGCGCCGGGACCCCCCCACATCACAGCTACTGTTCCTATCGGTTTCCCGACCGGAACTTACTCATCGTTGGTCCGAATCATTGAAGATACTAATGAGTCTGGGATGTTGGATTTGACGGCAGGTGGCCGTGTCCCAACAGAGTCGTACTCGGATCCTTCCTTTATCTTGAAGTTCACGGTCAAGGAAACGCAGCTGACGAATAGCTACACGCCTTTGGCGGCACCTATGGTTGACCCGTCAGCACCTGTAACGCCGCCTGGCTTCCTTTTCCAAAACATTCAGCCGACGGCCGTGCGCGATCTTCACGGCAACTTGCTCATGGCTTGGGCTTCAGATCGTGGCGCGTTCACTATTGCGGCGCAGCCTACCGGTCCAATGACTGACCCAAGCTTGAGGATATATATCTCAAGCGTTCAGGGCGTCACGCCAACGGTCGGAGCAGGGGGTATAAGCCCGCTTAACGACCTCAATGCCTTTGTGCCCGACCCGACCAATTCTCCTTCGACTCAATGGTTCCATCAAGAGGTCGGGCCCTTCCCGACTGGGTTGCCAGATCCGTACTTTACGGCAGGCACTGGTCCGTTGCAAGAGGTGCAGTTCCATTATCCGAGCTTGCCTTCAAGCGGCTTCGTGAATCCAATAGATGGTAGTCCGCTTAATAACGTGGCAATGGCCTTCATCGGCGATGCCCAAATTCCGACGGACAACGGGCGCATCCAAGAGTCCAGATTATTCGCTTCCTGGCTGACACCCACGGTAACCGGTAACTTGACGTCCGCGCCAGCGATCTTTGGGCTTCCCGTGGACATAAACGGTGCCAAAGGCCGACCTTCAGTAGTCCAGCTCGCGGATAATAGCGCCGTCGTCTTTTATCCGGTGGCAGGCACGGGCGAGAGCGTCATTAAGTGGGTAGAACTCACGGACGCCGGATTTGTGGGACAACCTAAGGAAGTCGCTATTCCAAACGGATTTGAGTCCGTGGGAACTCCAAGTGCGACGGCGAGAACATATTCGGCGAGCGGTGGGAACACCACTCTTAGAAATCAGCCGATCATCGATCTTGCCTTTACGGGCAAGCTGCGTGGTCGGGCGAATTCTGAGGTCTTCCTCGGTCGGCTTTACCAGAATGCCGGTGATTGGGTAGTTACCGACCTGCCGATGCGCACGGATGAAGTGCTAACCCGCGAATCTGAGAGCGGTGTTTACCGCGCTGCAGGCGTAGCCTGGGACTTTGCCACGCCACTTGTGCTGACCTACATTCTAAATGGTGTTTCGACGCCAATGCTCAACGCTTCGATGAGCACCGACCCGTCAACGGGCATCATCACGTGCAATTCGCCTCTTGGCAGGCTGTACCTCGATCCGAATTTGGGCACCGTGAGGTTTGCTTCCGCGCCGCCAAACCCGAATGCAACGCTGACTCTAACATATCAGCCTCAGTTCATTCGAATCAGCACTGGTACGTCCGCAGGTTATGCGATGCCTTCGCTGATCTTCGATAATCGCTTCGCTAGTGACATCGACTTCTGGTCGAACAGCGGCGCGGCGGCGACGACAACCGACCCCCTTCGAAATGCCCGCTATATCGCGACCTATGGCCGAGCATCGGTTGGCGCAGGGCAGTCTGCCAGACCGCTCATGACCACGATGAGACTTGGCGTGCAGCTGCCAACTCCAATAGCCACAGATGCCGCCGGCAATATTGTTGGTGCGTTTGCAGTCACAGGCGGACCAACCTTGTACCAGGTAGATCCTGTGCAGGGCAAGGTCTATTTCTTGACAGACGATGAGGACAAGTCGGTCACGGTCCAATACACTGGCGTCGATGCGGCAGGCAATTCGTTAGGTGCAATAAGCACAGCTCCTCTCAACATCGGGCTAATCGTTGAGCGTGCCGAAGCGCCGTTGCCAATTGAGGGCGCTGTGAACGAATCGAATGTGACGACGTTCATTGATCCGTTCGACGGCATTGGTGGCACGCCTGGACCTCAGCAGCGGCCGAACCTATTTTGGATGCTTTGGTCAAGTACGAGACTGGGCGGATCTGACCTTTATTTCCAGACTTTGGCGCCGAAGTTGACCCCGATCGTGGGCGGAAAATAACAGGTTTTTTACCAGGAGCACTCTGTCCCCGGTAATAGCCTATAAAAAGTGAACAGAATGGGTAGGATCATCCGTCTTGACAACGGCGGTCGAGGGGCAATCGCTATCGTTGTTGACACCGCTTCTGAAGCGGTGATATGATGGGGTGCTCCATAGGCGGGACGTGGGTACAAAAATTAAATGGCCAAGAAGCTTACAAGCGTTGTCGGGATCGATATCGGCAGCCAAAAGATTAAGGTAGTCGAGCTTCGGTCCAAGGGCCGGGAGCCAGAGGTTTCCGCTCTCGGAATGATCGATACGCCGGAAGGCGCAGTTGACCATACAGGCGTGTACAACAGCGACGCTGTTGGCGATGCCCTCAAGCAATTGCTTTCTCAAGCAGGCGTTACCGTAGGCCAAGCTCTTGTTTCAATTGCGGGGCAGGCATCTGTGCTCGTCCGCACCCTGGAAGTTCCACGTATGAATGCGACGGAACTCAAAGAGCACATGCAGTGGGAGATTAACCGGAATATCCCGTTTGCAGAGAGCAATGTTGTGAGCGACTTTAAAGCGCTATCCGACGAAGATCCTAACTCTCCTAATATGGACGTCGTGATGGCTATTGCTCCTCAGTCGGCGATCGATACTCTCATCGCATCTGTTAAGCGAGCTGGCCGGACCGCAGTTGGAATTGATGTTGAGCCACTAGCTGTTGCGCGTTCGCTTCAGGTGAGCTACGCAGAAGAGTTTGAGAACATGGTGGTGTGCGTTGTTGACATGGGCAACAAGACCACGTCGATCAACATCTATAAGTCAGGCAAACTTCTTATGCCCAGGCAGATTCCAATTGGAGGCGAGAACTTCACGAAGTCTATCTCGGACCATCTTGGTATCGGCATGGAAGAAGCGGAACGCCTGAAGGTAGAAAAGGCCCGCATTCCGCAGTCTTCGATAGAATCGGCAAAGTCCGGTGGATTTGCCCCAACTTTTGGTTTGCCGCCGCAACCGGCGCCGATTGGTACGACGCAGGAGTTTACGCCGTACAATCCATTTTCGGACGAGCCCCTCCCAGTAGCTTCGCCCAATGCGCCAGAGCCTTTGGCCCCACCTGCAGATTTCGAGCCTGCTGCGTCGGAGCCATTTGCGATTGCGCCTGAATCCAGTCCTTTCGATTTGGCGGACGTGCCAGCCGCACCATCGCCCATGCCGTCTGCCAACTCGGATGATCCGGATTCCGTCCGCACCTTCAACGCATTTTCGTCGGTGCTTGAGGAATTTGTCGCAGAAGTCCGTCGCTCAATCGACTACTTCAGAAGTCGTGGTGGCGAGGTGAACCGCATTCTGCTATGTGGCGGCGGGACCGAGTTGCGTGGCTTGACGGAATATCTGGGCGCGAGTATATCGCTTGAGTGTGACGCTTACAACCCGTTCCAGCATCTAACCGTTAACGAGAGAAAGATTGCTCCAGGATTTGTGGAGGAGCATAAGCAGGAATTCGCCGTTGCAGTAGGTACAGGGCTGCACATTTTCTTCGATTAAGGAACACGAATGAAGCTTAACCTTCTACCGACATCAGTCTCCAGAGAAAAGACCGCTCGCAGGGCGATTGTAATTGCCGTGCTATTGTCCCTCTTCTCGATTATCCTTGCAGTCGGCATGATTGTCTCATCGAAGAAGGATTTGGACCAAGCAAAGGCAGATGCCCTTGATGTAAAGCCGAAAGCCGAAGCGGTTGCTGCCCTTGCCGATACAGCAGATAAGGTCATTACTCAGGCGGAACCTTTTCTGCGCAATGTTGGTCTGGTTAAAGCGATCGATAACCATGTGAATGTGTATCCCAAGTTCTATGCCGCGCTCCTGCCTTATATGCCGAGTTTCTTTCGAGTGATCACCATGCAAGCCACACCCGTGGATGCAGGCACGGTGAACGTGAACTTGGTGGGCGTTATCAAGAACCAGGTGATGTACAACGATCTCAAATTCGCCCTGCTGCGTATCCCGGGCGTCAACAGCATCCAACCCTCTCCAATTGGTTCAGACGAATTGGTTATTCCCGCATTGACCCCTCAAGATTTGACCGGTCGAATCCATAAGCAGAGTGAGCCGACCGTTCCCGACGATCCGCTGGCGCGCCTGGACTTGATGCTTTCGAGGGGAGGCGTCACGACTTACGATAACCGAGGATTCTTTGGAAGTGGAACGTCGCAACCGCGGCAGGCCATGCCCAATTACAATGTAGTGACCGTCGCGTTTACAATGCCTGGCCAGTTGCAGACGCCGGATGTGCGAGCCACATTGGCTGCTGCTGGTGCCGCACCCGCGCCTACAACTACAACGGCAACAGCGGCATCTAATCCGACTCCCGCTACCGCCGGGAAGCCCGCTCCTGCCGCCAAAAAGCCGGTCGCGAAGCCTGCTGGCGCTGTGAAGCCACCTGCTGCGACGACAAAGCCGCCAGCGGTGCCGACTAAGACTGCCGGAGGTAAGGCTAAGTGAAACTTGGGGCTTTGACGATCATTATCATCGGTGTTGCGATTTCGATCGTGGCGCTAAGTTATGGCTTGTTCTCTAACTATTTGCCGAATCGGGCGGAAACCAAGATGTACCAAGATTACGGCGCCGCCCTCCAGGTAGAGGCAAACAAGGAGAAGCAGGCTCAAAAGCGCGTTAAAGATGCGGTTGACTTGGTTAACAAATCTGCTGAGCAGTGGAGGCAGATCGTCGCAACTCGCACGCCGCCGAACAATGTTGCACAAGGTGGAATTGATCTTGGTGTCAATCCTTGGCAGTTGGTTTTTGACGCGAAGCGGTACCGAAACAGCATTCAGTTAGCCGTGAACCAGCAGGTTAAGAAAGGTGGTATCAAGTTGCCGAATGGTGGTCCGGCAATTCCCGATCCTGGCCTTGATCAAGCTTCGATCCTCGCGGGCTTCTTCAACTATCCTGCAATCGCATTCCCGGTGGTCGTCTTTGATCTCGGTCAAATAACCGTAACAGGAACGTATGACCAAATTCTTGCCAACTATACTGCTTGGGGGAGAATGCCAAGGTATATGGCTCTAGTTGATGGTCTGCAATTCACGGGTACATCGCCGACGCTGACTGCGACGTACAACGTCCA
>JBBQMJ010000010.1:0-20537 GCA_038328815.1 Fimbriimonadales bacterium
CTGTTCGCGTGTTCACGCTGAAGGAAATGTTGGGCAACAAGGATTCTAGCCATGACGAACCGCCAAGTGACCTTAGCGCAGGCCGGCATCCAGAACCATCAGCCGGACGGTCGTGTTGACTGCGGTACGAATTTCGCGTTCGGTAAACGGCGCGAGCCGTAGCACGGCTACGGCTTGACGTCGAGAAAGTCGTTCACCATTGGGACTATGATGGGTATGCGCTGCATCAGTGTCACGTGGGTGGTGTCGGGCAAGACGGCCAATCGCGATGCGGAGCGCGGTTTCATGTCGCCGTGGATCTCGCCACCCTTTAGGCGAAACATCTCCGCGACGTGCGCGAGCCGCACGCCGTCAGCGTCGCCGTGGATGAAAAACATGGGCGTCGTGGTGGCCTTAAGCTTGTCGGCTCCGAAGTCGTACCCTTTCGAGGCCGTGCCGACGATTCGCTGGACGAAGTTCGGAAAGTCGTCCGGAGTCGGACTCAGCTTATTGTACTCGGTCTCAATGGGCGAGCCTTTGAAATCGTCCGCCGTAAGTTTCGAGATTGCTTCTCGCGCTCCGGCGACCATGCCGTCATCGCGAAACGTCGAGGAAATGATGACTGCCTTTCGCACTTTGTCTGGATGGCGGATTGCGCACTGCATCGCCACGGCTCCGCCCATGCTATAGCCGATAAGGTCCGCTCGCGGAATCTTGAGATACTTGAGCAGTGCGGCCACGTCGTCGGCGAGGTTTTCGTAAGTGATATCTCGCGGGACGTCCGCCGTGCGGCCGTGACCTTGCATTTCGACGGCAATGACTTTCCGTGTTTTGGAGAGTTCGCTGATCCACCCGTCCCAGTTGTTGGTGATGGTCATGAAAGCGCCGTGAAGTAACACCACCGGTTCGCCGTCGCCGTGGACTTCGTAGTACATGTTGATTCCATTGACTGGCGCGTAGCCCGTCGTTGGCTTCTGCTGCGCCGACACGGCAGTCATAACGAACGCTAGTAAGAGGAGAGCTATCATTCGAATTGGCGGTGTCATTTTTGGTCTCCGTTTTGGTTCCGGACTGTCAGGCCGATTTCGGAAGACGGGCTGCCTTAGACGTAACAGATTCCGAAGTCATGGGTGAGCGAAGTTACTAAATAGATAGAGCACAGTGCCAGCCCCGATCAACAACAAGAGTACAATTCCACAGCTAAGAAAGCCATTCGTGGCCCGATTACTCGGGTCGATAACGTGATATTTCTTCAGATCTGTGACGACGGCAAATTGAAGGTAGACCCTTGACGTTTCCTCGTTTGCCTTCGTGGCGTACGTTGACCACACCTTTTGTGGTTCAATGCTCTCAGTCGGCTCCTTCATTGCCGCCTCAAGTGCCGCTCTGACGCCATCGAGCATTTCACCCATTTTCTCCGGAGTGCAAATGATCGTGTAGCTTGTATAGCCCGGATGACCGGATGCAACATTGACAACATAGTCGTTTACGTACTCTTCAGCCATCGTGTTGCTCCCCGAATCGCCGCCTGAAAGAAGTTTTGTTGATGGATTGGCTGCGTCATTTTGTCTCCCTACTTGATCGCAGGTTGGCCAGAAGCTCCTCAAGTTGGTCGAGCATCTCAGGCATGGCGCCCGTCGCCCCGGTGTCAACCGCTTTTTCCGAAGGATAGAGATCATGCACGACCAACAGTGTCTTGCCGGCGGTTTCATCGAAGGTCACCGTAGTGATGGTTCGGCCCTCGTCACCCTCCTCGTTGGTCCAAACGAGGCGCGAATGCGGTGTCACCTCGAGGTACGTGCCGAAGAACTCCATCGTCGAACCTTCGTGGAGAAAAGCCAAACGATACTGCCCTCCAAGCCGAACATCCATTTCGCAGGAAAGCAGGTTCAGACCATACGATTTTGGTACCCACCACTTCCTGAATAGCTCAGCCTTGGTCCACGCCTCGAACACGAGGCGCGCATGCGCGTTGACGGTGCGTGTGACGACGAGTTCGAGCTCGGACTTCCGCTCCACCGTCGTGCTGCTCTTCGTGGGGGTGGTCTCACTTTCTCTACTTACGTCCATTTGCTTTCTCCTTCCGTTTCAATTCCTCGACAACAATGTCCAACTCGTCGAAGCGCGCGGCCCAGAGCTGGCGATACCTCTCGATCCATGCCGCCTCCTCTTCCATAGCGCGCAGCCCGAGCTTGCAGGTCCGCACGCGCCCAACCTTCTCCGTGCTGACGAGCCCTGCTCGCTCTAAGACGCCTACATGTTTCTTCATGCCCGTAAGGGTCATGTGGAACCTCTCGGCAAGGGCTGTGATCGAAGCGTCCGAACGCCCGAGTTGCTCCAGAACGCCGCGTCGTGTGGCGTCCGAGAGCGCGCCGAACGAGGCATCGAAGTGGATATACTGCACCATATGGTTCAGTATATCACATGGATGACGGTATTGCAATGGGAGGGCAAGCCATTCGGTGCGCCGGTACTTCGAATGGAAACGCCGAAACATCGCATTTTGCTGCTATGGTTCTGAGATCAAGATGTTTCGCTCGCGCGCAAGGTTGCCAGTGAGTCCAGAACAGCAGGAATGGATCGAAGAATCCTTCAAATTGCTGATTCGCCTGTTTGGCGAGGACTGGGTTAAGAACGCTCCGCTTGTGCTGCCCAATAAGCAGTTCTTTAACCGCGAATGGGTGAACACGGAGGACTGGGCTCGGTATGCCTTTGGCACGGTGTGCGAGCTCATGCAAGTTCAACGTGGACGAATTGATTTGCACTTTCAAAGGGATGGGTGGGAAGAACTCCGACAGGCGGGCCTTCCGGTCGGCTGGACTCGCGGCGCTGCTGGGCTCTATCGTCAAATCCCTGAGGCAGAGGGGCCTTCCTCCGCCGAAATCACCATCAAACACTCGTTGATCAATGAACCCGAGTCCATGGTCGCGACGATGTCGCACGAACTCGCCCACGTACTCCTTCTCGGTGACGGCAAGATCGACCGCGACATGGAGAGGATGGAGCCCCTAACTGACCTCATGACGGTCTTCAGCGGTTTCGGGATCTTCACCGCGAATTCCGCTCATGTTCACCGGAGTAACAGTAGGGGATGGCACGTGTCGAACAAGGGCTATCTCAACCAGCGTGAATATGGCTATGCCATGGCCGTTTGGGCCTGGCAGCGGGGCGAGCAAGCACCCTCCTGGAAAAACGAACTAACCAAGAACGTCCGAACGTTTATGAGCGAAACCCTTGCCCACTTTAAGTCGACGAAGCGGCCAAGCTGAAACCTGCTTCCGAGCAAAAATCGTGACCCGTAGACGCTTCAACGCGGTAGCCTTCGGTGATGCGTTCTCAGCCTCTTCCCCACTCAGACTTGGTCTCGGCCCGACTCGCCTATGGATGCATGAGGATTGCAGGCACTTGGAATCCTGCCGAGATCACTCCAGCCAAGGAAGCAAAGGGGATGGCTGCCGTCATAGCTGCCTATGAAGCTGGCTACACTCTATTTGACCATGCCGACATTTATTGCAGCGGCGCATGCGAAGAAATCTTCGCAAAGGTACTTAAGCAGATTCCCGGCATGCGCGACCAAATCGTCATCGCGACCAAGTGCGGTATCCGCTTCGGCGGAGACCCGAAGCCAGATTCACCCCACCGCTACGATTTCTCGGCAGAGCATATCCTCCGCTCATGCGATCTTTCGCTCAAGCGACTCGGCATAGAGACCATCGACCTCTACCAGCTCCATCGGCCCGATCTTCTAATGAATCCAGACGAGATCGCAGGGGCCCTTACGAAGCTACACGCTGCCGGAAAAGTCCGCTATTTCGGCGTGTCAAACTTCCTTCCGTCATTCCTGACCGCCCTTCAAAGCAAGCTGTCTTTCAGGCTCGTCGTCAATCAAGTGGAAATCAGTCTCGCCAGGCTTGATCCCTTTGTAGATGGAACTCTAGATCAATGCATAGCCGAGGATGTCACGCCTCTTTCCTGGAGTCCACTGGGCGGAGGCTTCTTAGGAACGGGCGGCAAGACGGACGATCCAAAGCGAATAGCCATCCAAAACTCTCTGGACGAGATTTCCGCTAGGTATGGAGTCTCGCGAACCGTGTTGGCGCTTGCCTGGCTCCTGAAACACCCTAGCCAGATAATTCCTATCGTAGGCTCGGCAAACCCAAGTCACATCGTGGATGCGGTCAAAGCCGACTCTCTCGATATAGACCGAGAGGATTGGTATCGGCTTCTAGTGGCAGCGAGAGGCGAAGGACTACCCTAGGATCGCGACTTGCCGAACAGAGTTCACCCGCCACGCAATCTAAGGGCGTATCCGTGGGCTTAGAGGTCGTCGAGGCTACCCCCATGAGCGTGGCGTGAGCTGGATTACCGGGTTACTCTTGGACGTCGTACGATGCCATGACGTCAAAATCGGGACGGCGCTACGGTTGTTCTCCAATACACTATGAATGTGTTTAAGGAGTAGCGCATGAAACACGTTTTTCGTTTCGGCCTCTTAGCCATGTCCTTGGCGTTTGCCTCGTCGGGAATGGCTCTTTTGGTTACGTCCAGCTCGGACGCAAACACTTTGCTAGCTGCGGGGCTTGGCGCATTACCGGTTGGAGTCAGCATCACGGGCGTGACTTATAACGGCGCAAGTTCGGCCTCAGGCACCTATGCCAACCTCGCATTCAGCCCACTCAACAGCATCGGCCGTGGAACGTTAATGACCACAGGAGATGCCCAATTGGCAATCGGCCCAAATACCGACGACTCGGCAGGAATCGATAATGGTGGCCCCCTGGGCAGCTTCGCAAATTACGATGGGCTCAACAGCATCGACCTGTTTAACGTCGCGACCCTGACCGTCTCATTTGATGTTCAGACTGCTACCAACTTGTCGTTTGACTTCGCCTACGGCTCAGACGAGTACTGGTTCTACACTAACTCGCCATTCAACGATTCGTTTTTTGCGTTCTTGGACGGCGGCACAAAGACCTTAGCACTGGACTCTCACGGCCAGGCAATTACGGTAGACAACCAGTTCCTGACCATAGACAATCGCCCAGATACCTTCAGCCCTACCAACGGATTTGGCCTTCCGGACAAACCGGGAACTGGGACGGCTGCAGGAATTAATGAGCTGCAATACGACGGATTCACGCCAACGCTTCGCACTTCATTCGATGTAGGCGCGGGCTCTCACACCCTTGCCTTTGTCATTGGCGACGCGGGCGACGGTGTCCTTGATAGCGGTGTGTTCATATCGCGGATACTGGGAACTGGCAACGGAGGGCCTACTGGCCCATCGCCCGAACCATCGACGCTTGTTGCAGTCCTGGGAGCGGTCCCTATGTTGATCGCCATTAGCCGTCGCAGAAGGGCGAAATAGGTTAGAGACTTGGCCCTGCGGAACGTTTCGTTTCGCAGGGCCAGGTAGATACTGCCTGGTAAATCTAACCTCACAATAGGGTCCAAGCGCGAATCTTGGGCCCTTTTCGCAGCTAAACTAGGATCAATCTCAGCTCGCGGCAGCGCGGCACTCAAGGAAATTCGACGATGATTTTCAAACGATTTTACGATGACAAATTGGCCCAAGCCAGCTTCATCATCGGCTGCGGTAAGAGCGGCGAAGCCGCTGTGATTGACCCCAACCGGGACGTCGAGCAATACCTTCAGGCAGCCGCAGCCGAGGGCCTTAAAATCACGGCTGTTACCGAGACCCACATCCATGCCGATTTCGTGTCCGGCAGTCGTGAACTTGCCCAGGTAACCGGGGCACAACTCTATCTGAGCGATGAGGGCGATGCCGACTGGAAGTACGGCTTCGCAAACCAGTCGAACGTGACCCTCGTCAAGGACGGCAGCGTCATTCGAATTGGCAACGTGCGGCTCGACGTCATGAAGACCGCCGGCCACACGCCCGAGCACATCTCGTTCATCCTGACCGACGAAGCGACAGCCAAGGAACCGTTGGGCGCCTTCACAGGAGATTTCATCTTCGTAGGCGACGTCGGCCGCCCAGACCTTCTGGAGCGCGCGGCTGGATTTGAAGGGACGATGCAAGCGGGTGGCCGCACCCTCTTTGATTCCCTTGCGAGGTTCAAACAACTCCTCCCAGACACCCTGATCCTCTGGCCATCCCACGGCGCCGGAAGCGCTTGCGGCAAGAGCCTGAGCGGCGTCCCAATGAGCACGCTCGGCTACGAAAAAGTGGCCAACTGGGCCCTGCGCTTCGAGGACTCGGATGAATTCACCCACGCAGTTCTAGAGGGCCAACCAGAGCCACCTCGCTACTTTAAGGAAATGAAGCGGATCAACAAAGTAGGTCCGCCACTCCTAGGCGAATTCAAAATCCCTGCAAGGCTAGACGGAGCAAAGATCCTCGATCTTCTTGCTAGCAATGAAATCGTTGTCGACATCCGTTCGGAAGACGAGATGGCGGCAGGCTATATTCCTGGCGCACTGAATATCCCTGAGGGCAAGAGCTTCACCACTTGGGCCGGCTGGCTGATCCCTTACGATCACCCCATATACCTATTGGCGGACTCTGAAGCGGATGTGATTCAGGCGACCCACGATCTCCAAAAAATAGGGCTGGACGAGGTGCGCGGATGGCTGGGGCCCGATGCGCTGAAGGCCCATACAACCGGTAAAGAACCGCTAGCTACGGTTACCCAGATTTCAGCTAAAGAAGCCTACGCCCGAAGGGAGCGAGGCGAGATCGAGGTTATCGATGTCCGTGGCGCCGGCGAGTACTTAGAAGGTCACATCCCAGGTGTGAAAAACATCCCCCTCGGCTATCTGGCAGAGCACATAGGAGAACTGCCGAAGGATAAGCCGGTGGCCATCCACTGCCAAGGCGGCACTAGGTCACTGATAGGCGTTAGCGTGCTCAGTAAAAATGGGTTTAAGAACGCAATCAACCTGACCGGAGGATTTATGGAATACGAGGAAGCAAACCTTCCGATCGAGCGCGACCAAGCGATTGAACCGGTCCGCGTTTAATCAAACCTCGCAGTCCCATAAAGGGATTTAATGAATTCGTGAATTTGATTTTTCTGTTGGCAGTGTTGTCGTTAGCCCGGACGTTCTACCTGTCTCCGAGAGGCGACGACTCAAATGATGGCCGCGCCCTTTCTCAAGCGTGGAAAACCCTTGCCCGCGCCTCAAAAGAGGCTCTCAAACCAGGTGATGAGGTCGTCTTGGCCAGCGGCGCGACGTTCGAGGGGAACCTGGTCCTAGCGTCAGGAGGCACTCCGAAGAATCCCGTAGTTATTCGCTCGGAAGGAAAGCCTGCCATTATCGTCGCCAAGACTAGCGCCGCGATCGAAGTCCGTGCTGGCGGGTTCGAGATTCGAGATTTGAAACTCGTCGGCGACGCCAAAGTAGCATTGGATCACCACGACGGCCTCCTCCTAAACGCCCTGGGTAATCAACGATTGACTCACGTCGAGGTGGAGCGGTTGGACATTTCCGGGTTCGGAGGCGCGGGTATCGCGATGTCGGCCCCAGAAGGCAGCCTGAATGGCTTTGACGACGTCAAGATCAGCCATTCAACGGTACATGGAAATTACGGAACGGGCATCGTCACCGGCGACGGCGTATCAGCCGCCGCCAAAGGTTTCGCCCATAGGGGCCTCGTTATCACGGACTGTAATGTCTCGGACAACCTCGGTGGCAACGGAGTCATTCTCTCTGGAGTCGATGGCGCAACGGTTGAATACTGCGTCGCAACCGGGAACCGCGGCCCAGAAGGCGCCCTTGGCATGTGGGCTTGGTGCGCCAAGAACGTGACTTTTCGCTACAACATCGCTAACGGAACTCGCGGCAAGGGCGACGGTGGCGGGTACGACTTAGACGGTGGCTGCGTCGATTGCGTGATCGAACATTGCCTCTCATTTGACAACGACGGTCCCGGCTACATGCACTGCGATTTCCCCGAAGCCCCGCGAACCCACAACAACGTGATCCGCGATTCCATAAGCATCGACGACGGCCGCAAAGCGGTTGGGGAGCCCAGTGGCTTTGGATTCGTCGTTTGGGGCACTGGATTGTACGACTGCACGGTGGAAAGAAACTTGGCTGTGTTGACCAAGGACGATCCCGAGAAGCGCGAGAACGGAGTTCTGTTCGCGACCTTCATCCGCATGGACAAGCTACGGCTTTCAGCACAGCGATTGCAGGGTGCGATATTCAAGAATAACGTCGTTGAAATCGAGGGCGAAGGCGCCAGCTTCTTCCGGTCCAACTTCCCTTCGAAGGAGCAGGGCCAGTATTCGTTCCGCGGCAACGACTACCGATCGAAAATTACTCCTCCATTCATAGAAGGTCCGAACGGCGAGCACAGGTTTGCAACGGTAGCTCAATGGCGTGCGGCAACCGGGGATACCCTTGAAGACATGCACAAAGCGAGATCAATTGCACTAGACAGATACCAGAAGCTCAAGCCGCGGGACCTTCCAAAATTCTTTAAGAGGCTGGGACGTTGATCGGAAGCACTGATTTCAGCCGTCGCTGGTAAGATTCCCTCCAAATGTCACTCAAAGTTATTGGCGCTGGCCTTGGAAGAACAGGCACATTTTCGCTCAAGCTCGCCCTTGAAAAATTACTCGGTGAGCCGTGCTACCACATGTATGAAGTGTTTCAAAACCTCGACCATGTCGCGCTGTGGCATGCTGCCGCCCGAGGCGAGGCAGTGGACTGGCAGGCCATGATGGCCGGCTTCGGCGCCGCCGTAGACTGGCCCGCCTCCGGTTTCTGGGAGGAGTTAAGCGCAGCCTTTCCTGACGCAATCATTGTTCTATCGACTCGCGACGCCGAAAAGTGGTGGGATAGCGCCCACGCCACGATCTTCCCAAGCATCAAGCGTGAAGGCGACAACGACGACCGAAAGGCATGGCAGGCCATGGTCTTTGAGATGCTGGACAAGCGATTTACGCTCGAGATTGAGAACAAAGAAGCGTGCATCGACGCCTTCAAGAAGCATGACGCCTACGTTCGCAGCAAGGCGCCTTCAAACAGGCTTGTTGTTTGGGAAGCGAAGGACGGTTGGGAGCCGCTGTGCACGGCTCTGGGAGTTCCGGTCCCGGACGAACCGTTCCCCGTTGCGAACACAAAGGAAGAGTTTCTAGAGCGCGTCAAAAGTCATTGACATGCCAAACACCATTGCGCTGCTTCGCGGGATAAATGTCGGCGGCCGGAACATAGTGCCAATGGCGGAGTTGCGCGATCTCATTGAGAGCCTTGGATTTACCGATGTCAAATCTCTCCTCCAAAGTGGCAACGTTGTGTTTCAGAATGAAGGCCGCTCCAGCAGCGACTTAGAGCGGATACTCGAAGAGCAGACCGAGAAGCGGTTTAAGTTCAAGATCGATTACGTCGTTCGGTCTCTAGCAGAATGGGATGATCTGATCGAAGGTAACCCATTCAAGTCCGAAGCCGAGACAAACCCCGGACATCTGGTAGCCACGCTCACGAAGGGAGTGATTGAGCCATCCAAATTCGAGGCGTTAAGAGCAGCAATAAAAGGCTCCGAGATAGCTCATTTAGGGAGCAGCCATCTTTACATCACTTATCCAGATGGGATTGGTGAATCAAAGTTGACCAACGCACTTCTAGAGAGTAAGCTCGGGCTCCGATGCACGGCGCGCAACTGGAACACGGTACTGAAGCTGGCAGCGCTCGCCAGAGGTTAAAATCGAAATTGTCCATTCCGACTCGTTCCTCCGCCCCTGCGGGGAGGTGGCGGCTCGGTGCAGCCGGAGGGGCAATCCGAACCTTGCCAAAAAAATGCCCCGGCGTTAAACACGCCGGGGCAACCATGAAAGCGGAGTTAAGCTTTCTTTCGTCGTCGAATCAGCGCAACCACGCCGAGCGACAGCGCTGCCATCGAACAGGGCTCTGGCGCCAAGGTTCCCGATCCGAATACCTTCGTTCCGTTGTTAGAATCGAGGATTTCGAAGTCGTTGACCGCATTGCCGTTCGCGTCATCAATCTCAACACCGGTGAGTTTCATCGTGTGATAGAAATCGGTTGTCGCGGAGTAGGTTCCGCCAGCGACGAGATCGTCAACATTTAGGTTGACCCAACAATCCATTTCCAGCTGATAGAAATTGGATACGCCTGGGTGGAAGGAGTGGCTCGACGTCACGAACGTCGTATTTCCAGTGATATATGTTCCTTCAGCCCCGTCCGTCCCAACCTGCGAGTAAATAAATCCTTGCGACTCGATTCCAGGAGCTGACTCGCTTGTTCCCTCGATGGTGTACGTAAACTTTTCTGTGTAAACGTCCGCCTCAACGAGGCTCGGTCCAAAGACGGTGAACGACGTTGAGTAACCGGCGATTCCGGCTGCCTGATAATACTGGCCCGGATTGCCACTTGCGATCGCATGCGCGTTCGTTAAGCTTGCGCTGGCGTAGGTGCCTTGCTCAATATATGTCGACCGCCCCTTAGCAGTTCCCGAAAGAGTCAGGTCGCCGCCTACTGGATCGCTATAGACCGTATCGCCGCTCACAAAAGATGTGATAGCCGGTATTGGCCCACTATGGCTGTCTAGATAGCTCGTATTGGTCCCGCCAGATAGGCTATCGGCCATGCCGAGCCATGAGAAAGAGTAGAAGTTCTGGCCCAGCGCATTTGCGCTTAAGGTTGCCAGTCCTAGGATTAGTGCTAAAGATGTTGTTCTCGTATTCAAGTTCATTTGAGGCTTCCTTTCGAAGAAAATTCGTGGACAATGCAGTCTCTCATCGGGGGTGCAAAATGAGCGCAAAATGAATTGGAAGCTGCTCCAAGGCGGTTAAACCTGGCATAAATGGCAGGAAATCGACAAAATCTGGCACGGCCCCTAGGTAAGACCGCCCGTATAATGAATCCAAGGCATATGAACTCAGGAGAAGCTTCTTGGAACCTATGCCTTCTAGGTAAGGCGGAGTTACGCGATGGCGACGGAGCAGTCGTCCAACTTCTAACACGCAAGGTCCTCCAGCTACTCGCCTTCCTATCCCTGCACTCTGGTGAAGAACTCGCTCGGGCACAGCTAGCCGAGACGATCTGGACCGACGCCGATTCAAAGGGCGCGAGAGACAGTCTTCGCACTGCGCTTGCCAATCTTCGCAGCAAACTTCCAGCAGGCGCCATCGAAGCTACACCTGAGACGGTCACCCTTTGCGCCGGCTTCATCAATTGCGATGCCTTTGGCGCAGTCGAGCTTGAGTCCTATGCAGGCGATTTCATGCCTGGACACGACCAGGACTGGATCATCGAGCATCGCCTCCATTTGAGATCCGTTCTGTGCAGCGACCTCCTGTCCCAAGCGCGAGCAGCTTGGTCAAGTGGAGATCGTCAAGTGGCGATTGAACTCGCTATCCGGGCCTGCGAGGTCGAACCGTTCAGTCAGGAAGCAGCCCAAACTCGCGTGCAGTTCCTTGAGGTGGACGGAAAAGGCTCGGAGGCGACCAGGGTCGCCGATGCCTTTCGCGTCAAATCACTTCGTGAATTAGGTGTTATCTCAGACGTAAGGCCCGCCGCAAAACCGGAAGACTTGCACCCCTTGGCGACGGCCGCAGAATGGGTTCTCGACCGCAATCCTGAAGCAGCTTTGGAGATGCTGGCGGCAACGCATTCTGAGTGGCTAACGATGCCAGTAGAACTTGCCCTCGATTTGCACCGGAGAGCGCTTAGATCAACCTCTAAGGAATCCCATGCACGCAAGTTGGTCAATGCCCAAACCGTGTACTTATTCGTCCTCGCGGGACGGTTAGGGACGCGTATAGGTCGTGCGGAAGCCGCATACCAAAGCGCCGTTGAAACGGGCGACGGTTTGGTCGCCGCCAGGCTCTCGGGAGCACTCGCCTATGGATATCTCTCTAGGGGTGAATTCGAAAAGTCTCTGTTCTTTGCGAAACGGTCCGTTGCTAGCGCAGAGGCAACAAAGAAGCCGATAATCGAAGCCGAGTTTGAGCAACTCTTGGGAATTATCCAGGGTCAGGTTGGATTCACTGAACTGGGAATGGCCACTCACGCGGGGTGCACCGCAAAGGTTGAGACTTTTGGAACGCCACAGATGATAGCGAGCCAAAACCTTCTGTTGCTAGACGCACTCATCAAGCAGGGGAAGATTGAGCAGGCTGTCCAAAATCATGAGAATGCAAAGCGAATAAATGAAGCCTGCGGCGCCAACCGGATGCAGTGTTGGGTGCAGTTCGGTGAGGTTGTCCTCAACATGGCCGTTGGCGATAATATTAAGGCGAAAACGATGCTTGAAGACATCCGAAAGCTTGGTTCGGCTTTCGGAGGGCACTCGATCACAGCGATGGCGGAAGACTGGATGGCCTGCATCGATTGCAACCTTGGTGAGTTGGAAACGGCTGCGGAAGCGTTTGCTCGGGCTTCTGCCTATCGTAAGACACTAGGCACAGTTCAATCCGTATCAGAGCGGAGTCACGTTCGCCCCGCTCGCAAGATGCTGAAGGAGCGCCTAGGCATCAAAACGCTACGCGCTGCTTACTTAAAGGCAGCGGAAAACCAAATGGCCGCGGGACATCTCATCTAGCTGGCCGGTACGTCATATTTTGTTGTCATTCCGAACTCCGTGTGAGGAATCTTGATGTCGGAGCTAATTGACACCACTTAGTAGCTCCACCCGCGCCGAAGCTCAAATGCTTTGGTCTGATTCCCTCCGGCAGCTGGACGAACACGCGAAGGCGTAGTCATCACCTTTCTTGAAACTCGGCGACGACCCTTCGTCCCTTCCCCTTTCAGTAACCGATGTGTACTGCTGTTGTTTGTCGTCAATGAGCGTGAACCGATCACCTGGCGCTAAAAAGTTATCTTGACCCAAGGCGTTTTTGAATGAGATCGTGAGCACAACGATCTTCGTCGTAGAATCGCATTGGCACGAGTCGTAAGTTTTTGCCGGCTCACTCAAATCAGCGTGCTCCAGGAGCAATTGAGATTATTACAAAACGGGTCCTTTCATAAAATGTGAATTCTTAATGTATTTTTTACATTCCCCTTCTCATTTCGGGGTTTGTTGTCTACAATGATCCATCCGCAGAGCCGCGGTCTCGTCCCACCATCACGGGTATGTTAATGGGGCCCACGCCGCTCAGAGGCGACACTGAAGTCCGCCTTCCTCTGCTGTTTAGGTCCCACTAACATCCCTTGCAGGTCCCGTGCTGTCTGAGGCGAAGCCCGCCAGGGCTCGACGAAGAATTCCTGGTCCACATAGAAATCTGGAGGATCAAACATGCTTTCGTCCCTATGTCGCTTCTTGGAGTATAGGTGGAATCGCCGTTGAGAGTACTTAACGCGTTCGTTCAATTGAAGGAATTAGGTAGCCGCACGACTGCCGCACGTCGTACGCTGAGCAGACCTGAAAAGGTCAAGCTTGGGCTGGCCATCTTTGCTGGCAAGATGATCGGGTTGGGAGTGGTTCTTGGCCTGATGCTGCTCGCTCAAAGCGTTTTTGGCGCCAAGGCCCATGCTGATGATTTCACGCCACATGAAGCCTCGATCATCAACGCCGTAAACACGGCTTGGACGCTGGTTGCGGCCGCGCTAGTGTTTGGCATGCAGGCTGGTTTCGTCATGCTGGAAGCAGGGTTCGCCCGATCCAGAGAGACGGTTAACGTGTTGATGGAGTGCATCTTCGACACATGCCTTTGCGGCTTGACGTTCTGGGCATGGGGTTACGCATTCATGTTCGGAAGCGGCAACGGATTCATCGGCACGCAGTGGTTCTTGCTCCACGGCACGCCCGACACCTTCGGGACGACCGGCATTCCAATCCTCGCCCACTGGATATTCCAGTTCGCCTTTGCCGACACATGCTCCACGATCACATCTGGTGCAATGATTGGCCGAACGAGCTTCAGGGGCGACATTCTCTACAGCATCGGAGTCACAGGATTTATCTATCCAATCCTCGGCCACTGGGCTTGGGGTCCAGATGGCTTCCTGGCTCTTATGGGATCCAAGGATCACTTCTTGCCAGCACTTGGACAGGGCTTCCGAGACTTTGCTGGATCAACGGTCGTTCACACGATTGGCGGTGTAATCTCGCTCGCAGGCGCCATGGTGCTCGGGCCCCGTCTCGGGCGAGTGTTTAGCCGTGACGGAGGTGGGATGCCGGCGCCACACAACCTCACGATTGCCGCCGTCGGCGCATTCATCCTATGGTTTGGGTGGTATGGCTTTAACCCTGGCAGCTCCCTCAGTGCGATGGACGCCCAGGGCATCGGCCGCGTTTATGCAAATACGACACTTGCTGCGTGCGCGGGTGGCATGTCCGCAATGGTCTGGGCGTTCTGGTTTGGTGCGACCAAAGGCAAGTTCGATATCGGCTACACGATAAACGGCTTGCTCGGAGGCCTTGTGGCCATCACGTGTCCGTGCTATTGGGTTAGCCCATTGGGCGCAATCGTACTGGGCCTTGTCGCTGGGCTCGTTGTTTATTACGGCGTCAACTTGCTTGAGTGGCTTAGGATTGACGATCCCATCGGCGCCGTTGCCGTCCATGGATTTGCAGGAATCTGGGGAACCCTGTCCCTTGGGCTATTCGCTTGCGGGGTCTACGGGGCATCAACACCAACCGGCGACGACCGATCAACAACAGTTCGTGGCCTCTTTTATGGCGGCGGGCCATCGGTCTTCATCGCGCAACTTATCGGAAGCGCAGCGATAACGCTTGGCACGTTCGCGATAGCGTACGTGCTGATGTGGGTCATCCGTAAGTTGCCGAATCCCTGGAACCTTCGCGTGGAAGCTCACGGCGAAACCGCCCCTGGTGGTCTGGACGTGTTCGAGCATGGCATTGAGGCTTATCCTGCGCAGGCATAGGCAAAGGCCTTCTTTATTGGAGAATTCGAAATATGTATAAAGTTGAAGCAATCGTGCGGCACCATCGCCTTGAGCAGGTTCGCGAGGCGTTGAAGGATGCAGACATTGTCAGCTGGACGGTTACTGATTGTCGCGGAACAGGGCATGCGCCAGAAATGGCGCACACCTTCCGCGGCTCGCAGTACGCGCACAGCCTGACTCAGCGGCTTATGTTGACGGTGGTCATTCTCGAGGACCAATTGGAGCCGACAATCGCAGCTATTCAGACGGGTGCGTCTACCGGAGAGGTCGGTGATGGAAAGATCTTTGTGACCGAAGTCAAGGAGGTCGTGCGCATCAGAACCGGAGAACGAGGGAGCGGCGCCCTCTCTTAGAGACAAGGAAGTTACTGCTTTCCGAGCATTTACGGCCCTGAAAGCAGTAACTTGACTCTATGAAACGCCCGTCGAAAAAAGAAATCAAAGCCGCCCTGGACAAGATCAAGGACGTGGCCCCCGACACATCGGGCACGCCTAAACCTGATCATGCCGCTAAGCAGCTTGAGGCTGCCAAAACGAGCAAGCGAATTCGTAAGCAAGGCATCTAGGTTCGCAGCTTGCGAGACTCAGCCATATCTCTCGTAGGATGTGTTAAGCATGCCGCAACCAGTTGAGCGCTATGATTTTGTCGTCATCGGAAGCGGCCTTGCAGGCTTAACCTACGCGCTTAGGGCGGCCGAAAATGGCTCGGTTTGCGTACTGACCAAGAGCGAGGTATTTGAGTCGAATACAAGCTACGCTCAAGGCGGCATCGCCGCCGCTGTTGGCGAAGCTGACTCATGGAAGCTGCATGAAGAAGACACCCTCATCGCCGGCGCAGGTTTATGCAATCCTGCAGCTGTTCGCCATTTAGTCAGCAGCGCTCCGGCCGCGATCGACTGGCTCATAGGTCTAGGCGCCAACTTCGACCTAGATCTAGGCGGTGACCTGGCTCTCGGATTGGAGGGCGGACATAGCCGCAATCGAATCGTCCACAGTGCAGATCGAACGGGATGGGTCGTTGAGCAGGCCGTTCTAGACGCGGTTCGAAAGAATCAGAACATCACGGTGTTCGAGCACACGTTCGCTACATCCCTTCTGACTGCAGACGGCCGATGTGTTGGCGTTGAGGCAAAGGTCGAAGGCTTGGGTGTTCGCCAATATCTTGCCCGGGCCGTCATGCTTGCGACAGGTGGCTGCGGCCGAATGTACCAACACACTACAAACCCAAGCGTAGCCACAGGCGACGGCATCGCGCTAGCGTCAGCTCTTGACGCTCGTATCGAAGGAATGGAATTCATGCAATTCCATCCAACGACACTCTATCACCCTCAAATGCGCAGCTTCTTGATTAGCGAAGCGGTAAGAGGCGCTGGCGGGACACTGCGCAATCACTTGGGACGGCGATTTATGTTTGACTATGACCCCCGCTTGGAGCTGGCGCCGCGCGACGTCGTCGCTCGTTCGATCGAGCGCGAAATGAAGCGGTTAGGTACCTGGTGTGTTTATCTCGACACTACGCACATCCCCGGCGAAGCCCTGAAGCGTGAATTCCCGACGATCTACGATAGGCTCGCCTCCATTGGTGTTGAGATGGACAAGGAATGGATCCCTGTCGTTCCTGCCCAACACTACTCTTGTGGCGGCGTTGTGACCGATCTCCAGGGACGCACTACGGTCCCTGGTCTCTATGCCGCTGGTGAAGTAGCTTCGACGGGTGTTCATGGCGCTAACCGTCTCGCGAGCAACAGCCTTCTTGAGGCCCTGGTATTCGCATCCTCCGCCGCGTTTGCCTCCAAAGATGACGTGGCCGTGCCCGGCAAGGGGACCGGCGCCAGACAAGCAAAACCGATTGGCGAAGCGGAATCGGTTCGAATACGACGTGCCTTGGGCCGATCGATGACCGAGAATGTCGGCATAGTGCGAACCTTCGACAGCCTGTCTAAGACAGATCAAGTAATCACGCATTTGATGAATGAATACGACGCTCTTCCTAAAGCGCCTTATTCCCAGCATCCCATAGAGACTTGGAACCTGCTGATCGCCGCGCAATACGTGGTACACGGGGCTCTGGCGCGAAAGGAAAACGTGGGCCTGCACTACAATGCTGACCTTGATAAAGGTACGCCGGAACTTGCTTCGCGCTAACGCGACGTCTCTGAATATTGAGGCACATCGACGGCTAAAGGCGGCGATTTCGCAAATGCCGGAAGCGTGAACCGCGCATTGCAAAATCCGGGAGCAAGGGTTTTGTACTGCACCCTAGTGAATCCAAGCGCATCCTTGACGGTGAACGCGCTCAGGTTGCCCCCCCTTTCAAGATACAGCGGAAAGGCTGAAGCTAGAGTAAATGAAGATGCAGTTTCTGAACCAGGGTCCCAAATCATTGACATAGCGCCCTCCTTACGGTCGACATAAACGGCCGTGCTACCAAAGACACGAATCTCGCTGAGCATCGCCCTGGCAAATTCACACTCTGGGCCGGTGACTTTCCCCTGTACGGCAAAAAGAACTTCGCGAAGCCCTTCCATTGCCTCAAGAAGGGGTGGCTCCGTTGGAATGAGACCAACGCGCCTCCGATAGATATTCAGACCTCGCTGCGCAGCGAGACCCGCTTCCAACATCGCTGCTTGCAACCGGCGCTCTGGCTCAGGGCAAAGAGATCCGGCGAGAGAGGCAAGTGCTGCCGCACGCCTTTCTACCGTCAAATCGTCAACCCAAATACCCCAGGTGAGCCAATCAGTTCTCCAAAGGATGGACGTAAGCAGCGAGTTGGCCTCCGAGGTGGCCTGACGCGTCGTAGTGAGGGCTTGCATCAGGAAGGAGTGCGCTGCCGCCAAATCAATTCCTCGCCCGTTGGCATCAAAAGGAAGTTGTTGACCGGTTGCCGGCTCTGTGAAATAGTTGGCCTGATCCAAATAGCTCGCCAACGTGTCTTCGGCAAGTTTTCTAGTGGCATCGTCGCAGGTTCCGGTCAGGTTTTCCATTCCAAGATCGATCACGCTCGGGGCATCGAGCGGTGACACCGTTGCCGGCGGGCTGGAAAGCGCCTTGCCCTCTGCCAGGAAGCGGCCCGTCGGTACCCGGCGTACCGGGAACCTCATAACAAGCTCCTCCTGATCGGTCACTAGCATGGGGCCATTTTCGTCTGTAGCTTGTATCGCTCGCGTTCGTGAGGGAAGGCCCAAAGGATAGCCGCCCAATTGGGCGAATGTCCCAGGCGAGGGGACGATGACTCCAGACCGGTCGAATTTCCATGTGCACGTTACACTGAGTGCATCGGATTCGATCTTGCGATCCAGCAAGTGGGCCGGCGGGGCAAGCCAAAAATCCTGCTCTCTTGTGAAACGCTGCGTAAGAACCCCCAGCGTCGATGCCGAATCAGTTCGGAACGGTTTTGTGCCGATAGGCAAGCAAACCTTAATCCACCCTACGTATGGCTTGTCAGGTGCAATAGTCCAATCACCGGCTTTACCCTGAATCGATAGACTTGGGCCAGGATTTGACTCAAAGATCAGGACAACCGGTGGTTGATCATCCTGGAAGGAGACGATCGCCCACTTTAGATTCGGCGATGGAACGCCATCCCCGACGCTTCCTTCTGCCCAGGAGAGAAAGGGACTCTTCGCCGAGCTTAGCTTGAAGGCAAAGCCAGCGTTGAAATAGAAACGAACCCCAGGGTCATACAAACTGCAGTTAACCTTCGTCGGGCACTTCTCCCGGTTTGTAAGGTCTATGGTCTGGTCAACATCAGTCGTGGTTGTCGGCTGCCAGACCTTTGATTCTTGCGAGAAATCAAAGCGTGTCGCGCCAGGTGCCTTGGCACAAAATCCAGCCCTGTCAACAAGAAGGCCAGGAGCATTGAGGGAACCGCTATATCCGAATCTGCCAAAAGCCTGCGCGAGTACGCCAGAAACAACTAGGCCCAGCAAAAGGAGACTAGTTAAAAGACGCGCCAAGTATCTGAATCCCAAATCGGTGCGTTAGGTGCGACCAGGTCAGGCCAATATCCCTCATACCGTAGCGATAGGAGAGCATAGCGTTGTAGTCGAAGTAGCTAGTGCCGACAAAGCGATCGAACGTATGCCGATAGGTAAGCCGCCATATATTGTTCAAACGGTAATTAACGTCAGCTTGATAATCGAAGCGATCGGCATCCAAGCTGCGGCTGGCCATAAGGTTAAGGCCCGTTCGGCTCCCATAGTAATTACCCACCATGGTTAGCCGGTGATGGCCCAGGAGAGCGCTGCTGTACCGATCCTGGAAGTAGTCGTAATTCATCTGCACGGTCGAGCGCTGGCCCAGCCTTCGTGCAATGTATGCCGAACCCTGGATGGACAAGCCACCCTGCGTATTTTGCCCTCTGAGTTCATTGAGCGTTAAGCTGGCGTTCAACGTCGTTGAGCGGTCTAATACTCGGGGGAGCAACTGGTTTCGAAGCTGCAAACCAACGGCTGTTTGCTCCGTGTTCCCAACGACGGTTTGATTTCGACTGTCGTAGGCCGTAAGACCAGGGAACATCTGGATGGGCAACTTGCCTACTTTTATTGGATCTTTCTCCAGGTTAAACGTCACCTGCTGGGAGCTAAAAGGGATGCCTTGCAGGGACCGCGTGCTGTTGCCGTTCACGCTAAAATTAAAGCCGGTCAACTGTTTGTTGAGGCCCACCGAGCCGTAGATGCTATTGAGACTTGGGGTGTCGATTTGTGCAAACACGTTCGTACGGTCATCAAGCCTGAGATACTGGTGAAGGCTAACATCGTAATCACTACGGCCGACGCCGCTAAAGACTAACCCGCCGTCCATCTGATCGCCCTTGTTCCAATTCAGCTCGTAGTCAAGAAACGCGCCTCCGCTTGCGCCAAAACCACGCCCATAACTTTGTCCCGTGCGAAATCGGATGAGGCTAGTTTGGCCTGGCTTTAGCGACAAATAGTGGGGATAGTTGATCTCCACGTGGTTGTCGTTGACGTTAACGATTTGGTCTGTAAGAATGGGCGTGCCGCCCTGAAGGTTGACGTCAAAGAGAGGGAATTTCAGGGTCTTTTGCCCGTCAATCAGCAATTCCGCTTTTTGGAACTGGATCTCTTTTCTCGGAAATATAACGGCCTTGCGCGCAGAGATCAATGAGCGCGAGTCGCTGATGTCCTTGAACTCGAAATCTGCTGCGTTAGGCACCTCATTCAGCGGCTTGATTCCGCTAAGGCGCACCTGCACATAGCCGAACCGATCACGCTTGGCGCTTTCCATAGCCAAGAAACTTCCGCGCGGGACGAAGTTATAGTAAGTCTCACTATATGTAGTCGTACCGACGCCCTTCCTGGCCGAAAGTTGGAAGTACAATTCCTCGAAATCAAGGGGTGGCAACTTGCCCATCTTCAGATGAGCTTTCCTTGCTCGCAGTTCATTCGTTTGCGTGTCGAGCTGCAGATCGTCTGCATCCACTTCGATTTCGCGGTAACGAAGATGAGCGCCACGATTGGGTTCAGCGGCGCCAATGACCTTTGAGTCCATGCTCATCGTCAGATAGCCGGGCGAGACAATCTCGACAAACTCTTTTGCGCTAGCAAGCAACGACCGATCACTTAAGAATTCCAGGTCCGATGTGGACGTTGCGTTGAAACCAGCAGCGGTAACCGTAATGTGTGCCGTCCCGGGCAAGCCGCCGGCAACAAGGATGCCCCGTGCAATCCCCCCGTAGGTCCCAACGATAGTCTCACG
>JBBQMJ010000011.1:0-20270 GCA_038328815.1 Fimbriimonadales bacterium
CATTCCCTTCGCTAACAATGGGCTGGACTCAATATACGACCGATGGGGGTCTAGCTCCCTTACGACTGCCGGCAACACCTTGTCATAAATAGGCTCTCCAAAGAACCGACTTGGTGCAAACTCGGTGCCGCCCCACTTGCCCTGCCACATCACGCGGTTTTCGTTGTTGCCACACCACAAGGCCAAGGAAGCGCGATCCCGAAGCCGCTCGATATGGAACGCGGCTTCTTCAGCGGCAACTCGCCGCTCATCATCGCCGTCAGGATAGTAACTGCAAGCATAAGGAAAATCCTGCCAAACCATCATCCCGAGCCTGTCGCAAGCGTCGTAAAACGCCTCTGACTCGTACATTCCACCGCCCCAAACCCGAAGCATGTTCATGCCCAACCGCGCGTAGCGCCTAATAGCGTCACCAATCTCACTATCGCTAGGCTGCGAAGGAAATGAGTCGTGAGGAATCCAGTTGGCGCCCCGCGCCCAAACTCTCCGTCCGTTCACCACGAACTCAAAAGATTGCCCAAACCTATCCCGCTCTCGCACAAGTTCAATTGTCCTGAGCCCAATCTGGCGCACAACCGTCTGGCCGTCCACCACAAATTCAAATGGATTCAGGACCTGCACTCCCTCACCCGACGGCCACCAAAGGTCACCACTGACCTCTATCTCAGCTTCGCCAGGCGGCAATGGTCTGCCGTTGTAGCGAAGTTCAACGGTCCCTTCACCCGAAACCGAATACTTGGCTTCCAGCCGAAATCGGCCACTCTTCAAAGGCGCCTGAACCACACTGCATTTGCTCAAGCGCGCCCGGTACTCAATCAGCCGCACCGGCTTCCAAATCCCGCAGGACACCAACCGCGGTCCCCAATCCCAACCCGACATGTATCCAGGCTTCCGAACAAACGCCCTCTCATCAAAATTCTTTGTCTGTGTCTGGATCCTATTTGCCTTGAAATACTCAGTCCGCCTCTTATCCCCCTCTAAAACCGCGGACGCAAAGGCAACGGTGAGCAGGTTCTTGCCATTGACCAACTGGTCGCAGACACTAATTTCCAGAGGTAAATGGAAGTTATCGCTGGAACCTATTAGGTCGCCATTGAGGAAGATCTGACAGATCGTGTCGAGGCCTCCAAACTCTAGCGTCCGATAGGGCAAGCCCATATCTGGCTGCCAATCAAATTCGCACTCATAGGTCCAGGCGCTCTCGTCGATCCAATAGAGCCCTGCCTCAAAACGCTCCTTAAAGGGGTGTCCGATAATCCCCGCCGCAACAAGGTCCAGGTGGACATGCCCAGGAACTGCGGCCGGAATCTTCGGAAGGGCATGCGTCTGTGTGCGCTCGTAGGGCGTTCCAGCATCGCTGCGACGCACAGACCAACCAGAATCGAGGTTCAGAATTTTCATTGGCAAATGGGTGCACGGGAATCATGCACCCAAAGTCAACTTTACTTGCCTACTTAAGACCTGTGATCGAAATGCCTTGCACAAATAGGCGCTGAGTGAAGAAGAACAGAATCATGACCGGCAAAATGACAAGCGCCGAGGCCGCCATTTGCTGGTTGAACGGCGTCCCTCCGTGCTGGTTCTGAAACGATTGAAGCCCAAGCGCCAAGGTGAACTGTTTCTGATCCAGAAGGTAGATAAGTGGTCCGATAAAGTCATTCCAGGTGTACAGGAACGAGAAAAGGGCTACAACGCCAAGCGCGGGCTTGCAAAGGGGCACGATGACGCCCGCAAAAATCTTCCACTCGCTCGCGCCATCAAGCCGTGCCGCTTCCGAGAGCTCGAAAGGAATAGTTTTGAAGAACTGCCGGAGCAGAAAGATGTTAAATGCCGCGCCAAACCAGGAGGGAATCCACAACGGCCGGAATGATCCAAGCCAGTTCAGGTTGTGGAACAGCGTAAACGTTGGCACCATCAGAACCGGAAACGGAATCATCATCGTTGCCAGCGTGAACGCAAACATCAGGTCGCGCCCCGGCCACCTCAGCCGCGCGAAAGAGTAGGCGACGATCGCGTTTGACACGACCGTACCGGTCACAACAAGAATGCAAAGCACGATGGTGTTGCGTGCATACACAAGGAACGGGATGTACCCAAGCGTATCGCTCTGGTACTTCATCGCGTCGCCAAAGTTGTTCCACTCAAAATGAGTTGGAACCCAAATTGGCGGATCATGCAAGACCTCAGTCATCGGCTTCACAGCCGTGAGCAAAAGCCACGCGATTGGAAAAATGAAGATCAACGACAGGGCGACAAGCACCACGTGCGTCGCAGAATTCTTAATCAAAGTCCGCGTCTTTGCGGAGCGATTGCGTCGCGACGGAGCTAGCTGGAGCTTTGCCATAACTATGTGCCCCCGTAGTGAACGCGCTTTTCACTGAACTTAATGAGGGCCAGCGTCAGGATGAAGATAACGATGAACATAATCCAACCCATGGCGCAGGCATAGCCCATCGCGTGATCTCGAAAGGCCTTGTCATACAGGTATGTCGAATAGAAATAAGCCGACTGCTCTGGCCCCCCAAGCGGAAACATGACAAAGGGCTGGGCAAATATCTGTAGCGAGCCAATCAACCCCATGACGCTGTTGAACAAAATGACCGGCGAAATCATTGGCAAGGTCACGTTACGCGTCTTCTGCCACGAACTGGCGCCATCCAGTTCTGCCGCCTCAATTAGAGATGTCGGCACGTCCTGGAGGCTAGCCAAATAGATGAGCATCGTATTGCCGACGCCCCACGTGCCCATAAGAACTAGCGAAGGCTTCGTCCAAGCTGGATCTCCCAACCAATTAGGCGGATGGTAAACAATCTTTCCGATAAGCACGTTGAAAATGCCGAATTGGCCATTCAAAAGCCAGTTCCACAGCACCGCCATCGGAATTGCGGGCACCAATGAAGGCAAGAAGAACAGCGTGCGATAAATGTTCTGGCCGCGCAGTTTGGCGTTGAGCAACATGGCGAGAACAAGCGCGGAGATCAGACCAGTCGGCAGAGCAAATGCAGCGTAAATGAAGGTGTTTGCCACCGCCTTGCGAAACACTGCGTCGTGATAGAGCTCGATATAATTCGCCGTCCCAATGGTCATCGGCGGCTTCAAAACCGAATAGTCGCAGAAGGAATAGTACAAGGCCGATACAAGAGGATAGAGCAGAAAGACGGACATGCCCAACAGCCAGGGCGAAGCAAACAAATAGCCAATGAGGGCTTCCTTTCGTCTGTTCATAAACCCCTCGCCAGTCGCATTTCATGGCGCTTCTTGTATTGGTCCACGATCGGCTGCATTCGCTCCGTGAACGATTCCATCGCTTCCTTCGGAGTCTTGTGAAGCAAGTTGATCGCGTCCACCTCGCTACCAAGCTCCGCATTCATTTGAGCCCAAACGCCAAGCTTAGGCGCCGAAAACGCATTCTTTGATGCCGACACATCATAGAAAAGCTTGATGAAAGGGTTCTTGTGATTAGCCCAAAACTCCGGGCTAACCTTGCTTAGGGGCGTATTCTTCCATTGCAGCAAGCAAAGCTTTTCCATCTCTTTCTGCGTCTGCACAAACTTAATGAACTCGAAAGCTTCCCTTTTGTGCTTTGCACCGCTTGGAATAACCAGGACATCTAAGTCCACCAGCGCTGTTCCAGCCAGATCAGGACGGTCAGCCGGATACGGAAATGGAGCCGCGCCCCACTTCAAGCCCGATTTGAATTGGTTGATAAAGTTGGCCATCCACACGCCCTGCACTTCCATAGCGAGCCGGTCTTCCATGAACGGGTTTTCAGGTGACTGGAAATTACCAAGTCCCTGCTTGAAACTTTGATATTCGGTGCCGCCAAACTTCTTCGGAAATGTTTGAATCCAAGTCATCGCGCGGATGCACTCCGGTGAGGTTGCCGTGATCTTCCCGCTCTCGTCCACGATTTTTCCACCGAAGTAATTTGCCCACGCCCAGTTCCACCAGCCCGGCTCAGGAGGGAAGAAACCTGCTTGGGTGATCTGACCACCCGAGACCCTATTGAGCTTCACGCTGAGAGCATCCAAGTCCTCGATCGTTTTCGGAGGCTTTTCCGGATCGAGACCTGCCTTTTCAAACATGTCCTTGTTGTAGTGAAGAACGATCGAGGCTGGAGTGCTGGGAAGAGCCCAAATGTGCCCTTCGTAAGTCACCATGTTGAAGTAGGCAGGCAAGTAGTCGTCCGCCTTGATCCCTGACTCTTTGCAAAGATCGTCCAAGGGCTCAACCGCGCGATCGTCGGCGTACTGGGCAATGTTCGCACCATAAAGCCCTGCAACATCGGGCGCCACTTGCGCGCTCACTGCCATCAAAGTCTTGGTTTCGATGGCAGTCGTCGAAAGCATATCGACCTGGATATCCTTGTGAGTCGCGTTAAAGTCGTCCACGACCTTCTTCATCGCGTCAAACTCGAATCCGGTCCACTTCTCCCAATAAACGACATGAACAGGGCCTGGCCCTGCAGTCCCGACACTGAGCGTCTCACAATAAAATCCGGTGGCAACAACGCCCAATATCACGAGCGGTAACACGAGTGGCCTAAGGTTCATCACAGGCGATGAACCTGACCATGCAACTTAAGGTCGGGGCTGATCACTGATAAACCTTCACCGACTTGATGTAATAGCGGCTAGGGAAGATTGAGTCGTCGACCCCTTTGCTTCCGCCCCAATTCCCGCCAATTGCCAGATTGAGGATCAGAAAGAATGAATCGTCAAAGGGCCACGCCTTTGGATCATCACCCCGCCGGGCAACTTCGTAAAGCGACTTGCCATCCACGAGGAACTTGATATGCTCGTGATTCCAATCTACGGCGAACTTATGGAACTTCGTATAGTCTGTGATCGGCACAACCTTCGTGGCCTGGTTGTTCTTCATGAAATTGAAGTTCTCGCTATGAAGCGAAAAATGAAAGGCGCCTGGGTCGTAGCCCACGTTTTCCATAATGTCGATCTCCCCGCACCGGGGCCAATCTAGGAAGTCCTTATCTGCGGGGCGTCGCACGCGGTCGTTGAGCATCCAAATGGCGGGCCATGTGCCGTTCCCCTGTGGGACCTTGGCCTCCACTTCGATATAGCCATATTTCCAATGTTGGATCGATTGCAACCTTGCCGAAGTAATTACTGACCCTTTCTTGCGCGCCTCTAGAACGAGAGCTCCGTTCTCCAAAAAGGCATTTCCGCCATTGATGTCGGTGTATTTCTCTAGCTCGTCGTTATAGACAGGTCCGTCGTCAAACTTCCACACATTGAGATCGATCGACTTAAGCTTCGTAAAGTCCTGCTCAAACACCAAATGTCGGCCATTCACTTGCGTCCCAAAGGACATTAGGGCAGTTAATGTGAGCAGCAAGAGGCAACTTGACATAGGTGATTATGCTCTTAGCGAACTTTAATGCTGGTTCTCGGCGGCGCCGTTGAGTCACGAATGTCGATAGAGCAAGGGAATGTAATGTCGTGGACCAGGGGCTGGTTCCCTTCAATCTCATCAATCAGAGTCTTTGCCGCAAACGTCGCCATGTCTCGAATCGGCTGCCTAATAGCAGTCAGCCGGGGCCTCGTGGTCTCGCAGAACCTGGTGCTGTCGAAGCCGATAACCGAAATCTCATTTGGCACACTGATATGGGCGCGCTTCGCTTGTCGAAGAATAGCCGCGCCAATTCCTTCGTTCCATGCAAATATCGCAGTGTGCGGCGTCTTGCCGTACCAGGCCGGAAACTCTCGTGCATCCGCAACCCAAGTAAAGAAATCCTCCTCACAACAGCTGATGCCGCGGTGAAGGCAGGCCTCACGAAAACCTTGCAACCTCGCCTGAGCGTCTGGAGTGAACTCCTCGTTCTTTTCCATCACGAACGCAATATGCTTGTGACCAAGGCTCACGAGATGGTCAACAACCAGATCAGCGCCCTTCCTATTGTCGCAACTGACGAAAACGACACCAAGGTCGTGGTCCGGTGGCGGGGCGTTCAAGGCAACGATTGGTATCGGGAACTTCGCAATACGCTGAACGAAATCTTCTGACGAAGGCATCTTGCACCAGATGACGCCGTCAAGTCGCCCGTCCGCAATCGTGGATGGGTTGGCCGGATCAACCTCCGGAAGAATGGTCAGCCGGTAGTGCTGCGCAAATAATTCTTGGGCAACTCCATCTAACAGGTCGACATAAAACAATGGGCCCGCGCTTATCTGGCCGAAGTTTTCGAAAATGAGCCCGATATTCTCGGCGCGGTTCATCCTAAGGGAGCGAGCTAGCCCATTAGGAACGTAGTTGAGGCGCTGCGCGGTCTCGCGCACCATCTGCGCCGTTTCGTTGCTGACCCGCACAACATTGCCACCGCGCCCATGCAGAACTTTGCTCACCAACGAGATAGAGACCCCCGCCTCTTTTGCGATTTCCTTGATGGTTGGGCCCCTGCGGGCTGCTGTCAGGCGTGAAGACATGATTCGATCCTATTTTGCGCGTGCTGAATGAAAGACTCATTACCGCAGATTGCTGCACCGCCGACCTTGCGGCCAGCCATTAGATTACTGTCAAGAAGAAGGATTGCCGACATCGGGAGGAATCCCAATGTCGGCAACGCACCAAAGTTGACTGCTTAGTGCGGGTAGTTGTACGGAGTATTGCCCCAGTAGCCAAGATATCCGTACTCCCATGAGCCGGTGGTCAGCGTTGCTGCTGCCGAGTCATTCTGTACGAAGATGTTCTTGTACCACTTGAGCTGGCCCTTCGTGATACCCTTCGCATGGCCGTCAGAGAAAGCCATGTTCGAGACACGATTGTGTCGATATCGAGCGTGCGCCGCGCACTCCCAGTTACCATGGGTTGTCGTTGCGTTGCAGTCGCTGTCGTAAGCAGGGTTCGGGTTAAAACCAGGAACCGCTACGTTAGCGGCCGAATCGTCTCCGTCTCGAACCACAGCCGTTCCGGGCCCGCCAGACGTGATGTTGCCAACCCATTGATCCTGCCACGTCTTGGAACCACGGATAGTTCCAGTACTCCGTTGCCGTGGTGGCATTGAAGCCTTTCTCCATAACGACGACGGTATCTGATGGCGAGTTGATCTGCGTCGTCGTCATCGAATTAACCTTCTGGCCACTGCTCAGGAAGGCAGGATCGTCGCAATACGCGTTGTCAGCGAAAATCTGGTGATGAACGCCGTAAACATAGCCTTCAGGGTCAACGATGTTGCCGCCGACGACTAACGTGCCTTGCTGGGCTCTCGGAGCTGACGGGCATTGGAAGATGCCGTCTTTGGCAACGCTCGCCTGAGTGCCCCACTGCTCCTTGTTCAAGTCGCCATTCTTGAAGTATGGGTAGTTCAAAGTGGACCACGAAACGAGGTCAGTCGTGTTCGTTCCGCCTGAACCAACCTGGCTGAATGAGTACGAATCATCGAAGTCTGATGTGTACAACAACAAACCGGTGCCGATGTTCTTGAGGTTGCTCAAGCAGCTCGTCTTCTTAGCTGCTTCTTTCGCTTGTGCGAAAACGGGGAACAGGATTGCGGCAAGGATCGCGATGATCGCGATTACAACGAGAAGCTCAATAAGCGTGAAGGCATTTATATTTCTGGATTTCATAATGATTTCTCTGCACTGAGATGGTCGTGGCCCGTTTGGGCAAGTGACAAGTTGCTGTTCTAAAATTTTTAAGACGGGCCTTGGAGGTACCCAATAAGCCCTAACTGACGCCGTGTCGTCACTTACCGCCTTGCGGAGTTCCGCCTTTGGGTGGCCCACCCTTGGCCGCGCCACCGTAGTAACTCTTCAAGCCAGCCTTTTGCTCGGGGCTAAGGTCGGTTCTGTTGTCAACCGATTGTGCAGCCGCTTCCTTGGACTGCTTTACTTCTTGGACCGTTGCCTGGTGTCCTAAGTCTGGCCCACCACAACCGGCAACCGAAAAAATCGCAGTAGCGATTAAAGCGGCGAGTACCGATGTGGCGAGCTTTCGATTACCTATAGAAGTTCTGGGTTGTGTCATCAACTCTGATAAAACCATTTATCATTCATCCTTTGCTGTATTTTATCAACGATCTTGCGAAAATCCACCTTAATTTTTGTTTGGCCTTGAAAGCAAGTAAATTTGCTGGCTCCCGGCCCCCCTTGGCTTCTACTGACTACCGGCAATTTTCGTTCCACCAGGCTGGTCTCCAGTACTGAAAATCACAAATCTGCGCCGTTTGTGGCAATAACTCCTCGATACCAGACAAATGAATCCTTTGGGGTCCTCTTCTGAGTCGCGTAGTCAACAAACACGAGTCCAAACCTTTCCTTGTATCCCTCCGCCCATTCAAAGTTGTCCATCATCGACCAGTGGAAATAACCCTCCACGGCGACACCATCTTTGGAAGCCCGCTTGAGTTCGCTTAAGTGCCTGTGCAGATAGTCGATCCTCTGCGGATCATGGACCTTGCCATCGACATGGACCCAGTCCTGGTTCGATAGGCCGTTTTCGCTAACTACGATCGGGACCTTGTATCGCTCATAAAAGAATCGCGGACCCCAGTACAAACACTCCGGCGTCATCCACCAACGAATGGCAGTCTGTGGCGCGCCTGGCGGCATCTCCTGAACTGTAGGAGCGCCACGGTCATTGGCCCGCACGTATGAGCCCTGATATATATTTGCCCCAAAGAAATCCAGCGGCTGCGCGATAGTCTTCATCTCTTCGGCCGTGTACTTCGGCGCGTCCGATCCATAGAACTTGAGCCCATCCGCCGGGTATTCACCAAGAAACACCGGATCCATCCACCATGCGTTCTGCCAAGGATCGCGTGTCTTAACTTGAAACATATGCGCTCGCGCCGCTTCAATGTCGTCGCGACATTCCATCGCAGGGATGCTTACCGATCCGACCGGCGCATAACCAACCCGCGGCTTCGCCTTTGCCCTGGCACGAATCACCTGCACGCCCATTCCATGCGCAATCAGCGAATGATGCGCGGCTAACAAGACTTCGGCCCAAGAAAGCTTGTCTCCAGGTGCCTGTACCCCGCCCCAAAGCCCATGGCCAACAAAACATTGAGGCTCATTTAACGTGAACCAGTTCGTAACACGGTCGCTCAAACAATCAAGCACTACAGCCGCGTAGTCGGCAAACCACTTAGGGCTATCTGGGTTCAACCAGCCTCCACGATGATAAAGAGCCACCGGGTGGTCCCAGTGGAATAGAGTCGCCCACGGCGTCACGCCTGCGGACAGCACTTCATCGACCAGGCGATCATAGAATTCAAGACCCTTGGCGTTTACCTGCCCCGTACCGTCGGGCATCACTCGGGGCCACGACACGCTGAATCGGTAGGCGCCGACGCCCAAATCCTTCATCAACGCGACATCTTCCGGATACCGATGATAGTGGTCGCAAGCGACATCGCCGGTGTGGCCCCCAAAAACCGCTCCCGGCTTTCGGCACATCATGTCCCAAACAGATTCCTTGCGGCCATCTTCAAAGGCCGCCCCCTCAATCTGATAAGCCGCCGTAGCCGTTCCCCAAACAAAATCTTTCCGAAAACTCATCTACCGCTCCTTCCCGGTCACCAGCCGCAGGTTTGAATAAGACACCTTGACCAATTGGCTATCGTCATGACTCAGCGCAATGACCCCACACAAGATTTCGTCCGGCAACTGCTTCGCATCAGCCTCCTTTATGGTTGTCCACCCTGCGTCGCCGTTCTTGCGATACGCGGCGGCGACACTACCTGCATGCCTTGAAAGCTTTAGCTGCAATGGAAATCCGCCGGTTGTAACCGTGTCACCGCCCTGCATTTCTGCCCCCGACTGACTACGCATTGCAAATTGGAGATCGCCATTGGCAAAGCTGCTCAAGAGCATAGCCGCGTCGTCTTGCTTGAGACCAGATCGAATCATAAGCCCAGACTTGCAGTATCCAGCCACGTCCTCCATGTCCTTGAGCGTCACCGTAAAGTCAAAGTCACCGGCAACCTTTTGATAAAGATAGCTGAAGTGGTCCCCCGTCCCCCAAACATCCGAACCACCGCCATATAAGTCGACATTTACGCCCTTGGCCTCGAGACCGCCCCGCCGCGCCCCGCCAATGTCGGCCAGAGTCCAACCTTCCAACTCGCCCTGCGGTGCCTCTGTTCTTACAGGGAAGTCGGGCAACGGCTGCAGGGCAACACTCTCCGGCGCCAAATATCTCTTGAGGTCATCGAAGACGGTGTACTCCATCGTCCCTTGGCTCTTAAACAAAGCCTCAATGTCACTCTCGGGAGCCTTGCTGAAGTCAACTCTTCTGAACGGCTCCTTGTTAGTTACCATCCCCCAGTTCGCGTCACCTATCCCGCCGCTGGCACTCAGCGCCTTATATGCCCACATCGTCGATGTCCAACCCAATCCTTCATACGTGTCATAAGTTCGCCGCATCATCTCTGGGCCGCCGGCTGAGTTGAAGAGCACGTTGAATTCGCCAGCAAGGAATGGAATATCCAGAGACTTAGCATTCGGCCCCACCACCGTCTTGACGTAATCCAAGTGGCGCGCCTGAGTGCGAATTGTTGGATAGCCATTTCCAAAGATGCCCGGGTAGTAATGCACCTCAATCCCCACGTTGTGCCAGCCGTTTTCCTTGGGATTCCCGAAATTCTCAAATCCCGCGTAATGGGCGCAGGCCCAAATCAACTTCTCCGGATCGCTCTTGCGGATAGCAGGATAGACCTTGTCAAAGATCGCGCGAATCTGCGGCAATGTCCCACCATAGGGTTCGTTTAGCGTATCGTAAGCGACCACACCCGGTTCATCGCGATACTTCTTCGCCACCTCTGACCAAAGCCACACGTACCGCTTCTGATCCTCCTCAGAGGTCCAGAGCTTGTTCTGATCGCTATGACCCGTGTGATCGTAAGGACTCTGTCCACCCTGCGCGCCGTGCATATCCAAGATCACATAGATCCCATATTTCTTAGCCCACGAGATCGCCAGATCAGTCCACTTCCATGCATCGGCACGTAGCTGGAAAGGACGCGAATCGTCTTCAAACTGACGGTAGTTCAGCGGCAGTCGAACCACATTAAATCGAAACGACTTGATGATCTTGAAATCCCGCTCGGTGATCCATGAGGAGCGGTACAAATCCATCAAGCGGTCCTTCTCCCACTCGCCAAACCTCTTCGAGAGCAGCTGCTCAAGGGTGTACTGGTCAACCGAACTACCCTCAGGCTGGGCCTGATCCAGCATCCAGTGCTCGATCATGAACCAATTCCCCAAGTTGCAACCCCGCAGAACAACCTTCTTCCCACTGGGATCAACGAGATCAGCACCTTGAACATGAAGGGGCGGCAATGGCGTTTGCAGAGTCGACATGGCGAGAAAGGCAAGTGCGGAAATAAACATGATATATGCTTTTATCTAGTCAATACAGAGCGCGTGCACCCTACGGAAAGTTCGATGCCGGAAGGCATGACCCTAATTATTAACGATCACTCTAATAATAGATGATAAAAGGTTTGATCACTCTTAGAGGCATAGCTGTGCACATCGATAACGATGTCATTCTGGTGCGAAGGCGAAGCGATAGAATCTGCCCCATGCCACTTGCTCTGGCCACAGGACTGCCTCGCCAAGTCCGAAAACCAGTCAGAGGTGACGGTCCTTACTTTCTCGTGCTCACAGCCGCGAACTCAGCCTCGGTCGCCGGGACCTTGACCTTCCCATCGATAACCGACTGCCTAACCGCCGCCAACTTCGCGATATTCTCCGCCCCAATCAGCGTCTTTGTATTCTTAAACTCCGACAACCCTACGCCGCCAGACTTAAGATCATAAATCTGATCGCCTGGCGTGAATTTGCCCGCCACCACATCCTTAATCGTGCCCGCCACGGCCACGTCCACGTGCTTGATCATGCTCGTCAATACATGCCCCGGCGATAGGTCATCCTGGTCGCTATCGACGCCTATAGCCATCTTGTTCTCCTCCGTCGCCGCCGAAATAACACCCAACCCGGCACGACCCGCAGCGTGATAAACAATGTCAGCTCCACCCGCGAATAGGAACTTCGCACTCGCTTTGCCCAAGTCGATATTCACCCAATCGCCGGTGAACTTGGCGGGCAAAAATTCGACTTTGGGATTCGAGGCCAAAGCCCCGGCCTGATAGCCGTACTGAAACTTTCTAATGAGAGGAAAGTCCATGCCGCCCACGAATCCAAGCTTGTTCGTCTTGGTCACCAGGCCTGCAAGGTACCCAGCCAGGTAGCTTCCTTCTTCTTCCTTGAATAGCAGTGAACGAACGTTAGGAGCCTTCACATTGGCATCCACAATCGCGAACTTCTGAGACGGGTGCTTCTTAGCCGCTTCCTCCACTGCATCCTTCATGGAAATCCCGACTGCGATAATCAGATCGGCGCCCTGCTCAGCAAGCGCCTCAAGATTGGCCTGGTAATCACCCTCGCTCTTACTCTCGACCGTCTTCGCCTTAACATGAAACTCTGCTTCCGCTTGCATGAGGCCACGGTTCGCGCTGTCGTTAAAGGACTTGTCTCCCAATCCCCCTTTGTCAAACACCAGCCCAACGGTTATCTGCTTCCCGACGGGAGTCTCCTCCACCTTAGAACTCGGACCAGCAGGTGAGCCGCAACCTGCGAGTATCAACGCGCCTGCAAAACAAGCCAAAACCGTGTCTTTCAAAGCCATCCTATCCGCTATGTTAGCCGAGCAACCGCTGCCTAGCAAAGCGATTCCAACTTCGCAGCCCATCTGGGAGTTAATATGTGCCTGAGTGGCAAGCGCAGTTGAAATGTCCGGCATCCAAAAGTCGTTCGGCAAGTTGCGTGCGCTGGCCCGAGTCGACTTCACCGTCGAGCAGGGCTCGATACATGCACTGGTCGGCGAGAACGGCGCGGGCAAGACCACCCTCATGCGCATTCTCTACGGCGCTCAATCTCCCGATTCCGGCTCAATCCGGGTGTTCGGTGATCCCCATTGTTTTCGAAATCCAGCAGAAGCCATTCAAGCCGGAATCGGCATGGTCACCCAGCACTACAGCATCATCCTCGAACTTGACTGTCTTCAAAACTTGGCCCTGGGAACCGAAGTAGCTTGGCGATTTAATCGGCAGGCACTTGAAAGTAAAGCGAGCGAGCTGGCCAAAAGAATGGGCTTTGAATTCGACTGGTCCCAATCAGCTCAGGATCTAACACCCGCCTCCGCGCAGAAGCTAGAAGTCCTAAAACTCCTCTGGCGCGGCTCAAGGATCATGATCCTTGATGAGCCGACCGCCATGCTCTCGCCCGCCGACTCAGAAGCCCTCTTTACCAGTCTGAAGACTCTAACTGCGGAGGGTTCAACCGTCATCTTGGTTACCCACCGACTGCCCGAAGTCCTCGCCCATTGCGACCAGGTCTCCGTGCTCCGATCAGGCGAAATGGTTCTTGAATCGGCCGTCGCGGCGACCAATATGGAGGACCTCGCGGATGCAATCGTAGGACGCGCTTTCACTCCAACAACGACACCAAATTCAAGGGCGCAAGGTGACGTCATGCTCTCCCTCCGTGATGTGAGCGTCAGGGGATACCGGGGGGACCTTGCCGCAAGGGGCGTCAATCTTGAGCTCCATGCAGGTGAAATCCTCGGAATCGCAGGAGTCGACGGCAATGGCCAGCGAGAACTGGTCCAGGCAATCCTAGGCATCACACCACTTGCCGTGGGCGACATTCTTTGGCATGGTCGTTCCCTATATGGCTGCGGCGGGCAGGAACGAATCCGGCTCGGATTCCGCTCGATCCCCGAGGACCGCCTCGCGGACGGCGCCATTGATTCCTGGTCGCTCGAAGAAAACGCTGCGTTGGGCCTTCAACGCCTAACGCCGATGGCCTCAGCCGCGCGCATTGATCAACCGGGCCGCCGCCAAGCGGCCCAAGCAAGTGCCAAGAGACTCTCTACCCGAATGGAATCGCTCTCCCAACCCTTCGAAAGCCTATCCGGAGGCAACCAGCAGCGACTTATTGTCGGCCGTGCGCTCGCCCTGAATCCCAACCTTATCCTCGCCTTCCAACCATCTCGCGGCCTTGACCTAGAAGCCACCGCCCGCCTTTACGAAGAGATTCGCCTCGAGTGTGCACGCGGCGCAAGCGCCATCGTCGTTGGCTTCGATCTGGACGAGTTACTTCAATTCGCAGACCGACTCGCTGTCATGTCCTTTGGCGCATTGCATCTCCCGGAAGACGGATACTGCCGAGACCGCGCAACCCTGGGCCGTCTGATGGTGGCAAGCCAATGAACTGGCGGCTACCGCTCCTCATTTTCGCTTGCACAGCACTGATCGCTGGCGCAATTCTACTAACGGGGACGTCCTCGCTTGAAGCGGTATCCACCCTTGTCAAAGGGAGCCTCGGTTCCCCGTCGGCAATTGCGGGAACGTTGCGCGAGACCACGCCGCTCCTCATATTGGGAATCGCCGTCTTCCTTGCCCTTCAGGCCGGGCTCTTCAACATCGGCGTCGAAGGTCAGTATTTGGTTGGCGCTCTGGGTTGCGCCGCGATAGCCCTAAAGATCCCCGGCGTCCTTGGCCTCATTCTTGGATGCATAACAGGAGCCGTAGCCGGAGCCCTTTGGGCGATTCCGCCCGGATGGATCAAGGCGTACCGCGGCGGCCACGAGGTGATTACCACCATCATGCTCAACAGCATCGCGGGCTTTCTAACAACCGCCCTCGTCGCCGGCCCCTTCAAAGACCCCGCCCAACAAAGCCCAACCACAGCAATATTGCAAGGCAGTTCACGCTTGCCCTGGCTCTACAATAGCCCTGAGCTACAAGTCAGCACTGGCATCCTCCTCGGACTCCTACTCCTCGCCGCCTTCGCCTATTGGCTCCGTAACTACGTTGCCGGTTACGAGCTTCGCGCTACAGGTAAGAATCCACGAGCCGCACGCTTAGCCGGAATAGACGACAAGCGGGTCATCCTTCGCGCCATGGTCACTTCTGGAGCCATCGCCGGCTTCGCCGGGGCCGTTCAGGTTCTAGGTTACGAGGGTCGTTTCTACGCCGATTTCTCGCCAGGCTACGGGTTCACTTCCCTCGGCGTTGGCCTACTCGCTGGCTCAAATCCGCTTGCCATAGCCGGTTCGGCCCTGTTCTTTGGAATCCTCGGAAAGGGCTCGTCCTCTCTGCAACTTCTCGGCGTCCCCAAGGGAATCAGCTCCTTGGTCTTGGGCTGCTCAATTGCTGTCGCCGCCGCCATCCGCTACCGCCGGCTTGCCGACAGGGAGGAGTCTTGAACCAGACCGTTCAGTTCCTCATCGAAGTGGTCGCCCTTTCCGCGCCTCTGATCCTTGCCGCCATGGGGGGCTATTTCAGCGAGCGCTCGGGCGTGATCAACATTGCCCTAGAAGGCAATATGCTCATTGCCGCCATTGGAGCTGCGATCGTCGGGCAAGCCTTCCACAGCCCAGTTCTAGGCTTAACTGCCGGACTCGCAGCGGGCGTTTTGTTCTCCGGTCTCCATTGGGTGCTAGCCCAGATTTATCGTCTGGACCACATCGTCAGCGGCATGGCCATCAACGCCGCCGCCTTCGGATCAGCCAACCTGCTAGACCGAAGATTCACCGATCCCCGAGCCGGAGAACTCCCCGCCCTGCCGGTCTGGATTTTCTACACCCTCGCCATCCTGCTTCCCTTCCTATTCAACTGGTACACGCGCTCAACCCGCGGGGGCCTTCAACTACTTGCAACCGGTGGTGATCCCGTCAAAGCAAGGCTCATGGGAGTCAGCACGGTCCGAGTCAGGCTCGCCGCGCTAACCGTAACCGGCCTCTGCAGCGGCCTCGCTGGCACTCTTCTGGTCGCCAACGCCCGCTACTACACCGACGGCATGACCGCCGGCCGAGGCTTCATCGCCCTTGCCGCCCTAATCCTAGGCGGCTGGCGACCCTTACAGACTCTCTACTGCTGCCTAGCCTTCGGCGCGCTCCAGGCGCTTCAAATCCAGTTCCAAGGCTCCTCAATCCTGGGAGTTCAACTCCCAAGAGAAGCCTGGTACTGCCTGCCCTACCTGGCGACCGTCATCGCCATGGCCGGATTCTTGGGCCGCACCCGAGCCCCAGGTGGACTTGGAAGGCATTAGCCCTAGTGGTTCGCCCTGAGATACGAGATGATCTCCCACATAACTTGAGTGTCGACCCTGTTGTACTTCTCGATCTCCTGCATAAGCGGAAGGTCGATCATGCGGCAGCCTTCCACGCGAGCCTTCCGACCGCAAGTCCAAGCGCCAACCATGGCGGCAAGGCCATCGCCAGGACCATCCGTCCATTCGGTCTGAATAAGTCCCAGCTTGAACATGCTCTTGGCGACCGCCTTCAGCCCAAAAGCCATACTGCCCTTAACGGTGACCGGTTCAGCCTTAACGACAAGCTTGAGGAAATCGAACCAGTTAACCGGCCCCCAGCTTCTGTTGTGCCGTTTCTCGGCGGCATTGTAAGCGCCTTCAAGGAACGAGAGTTCGGCAGGCGACCAGTGGAAAACAAGCGGCTCGCCACCAGGCCAGAGCCGAGCCTTCGTGGCCGCCATATGGGCGATCCATTCATCCAACACATTGGCCTCGCTAGCCGAATCCATTTGGTCAGCAATGAAGCACTTGAACTTGAACTCCCCACCCTCCACATGCCCACAGCCCACCATGAAGATGAGCGGCTCCGCATTCTTGTAAGGCAGTTTCGCAAAGTCGTCGTCAAGGTCGTTGACGGTTTCAAAATCGACATAGAACTCAAGAGGCTTTTGCGTTATCCAGGCTTCCCGCTCCGCGCTGACCGAAGCCGGATTAAGCGTGGTCAGACTGGTCTGAGCATCCAGGATCGCTTGCAGAACCGGCGTTCGGTTCGGGCCTACCTTGAGCATGTCGGCTTTGAGTTTAGGATCAGTCCACTTGCTAATGCCGTGATCCAACGCGTGTCCTCGTTGCTTAGGCCCGACCTGCCAAAGAAGGGTGAGGTCTTCCAGCTTGGCGCCGATATCCCGCTTGGCATGGTGCCACGGCGAGTCCTTAGTGTTGGTCATGTGCGGGCGCAACTCGGTCACGCTCGGTTCTGGCAATACCCGCCACCCAGCCCCTTCTTCGTGCAACCACCTGATCCATTCGGTCGCGTTATCGACTAGGTGATGGAGAGCGGGGTCCGTCATGTCACAAGGCCCCAGCATGTCCAGACAACTGCTAGACTTCTCGTCCTTGGCGCTGCACGTCCTCCCAAGTAGATAAGCAAACGGAGGCTCGTGCCCCTGAATCTGCCCCAGCGCGCGATTGTAGACAAGAAGGTGCGACTTCTTCGATGTGTCCGAAATATCGCCCCCCACAAGCCCCTTCGCGCTCAGATCGAATCCAGTGAACTTGATATCGACGACCACGTAGTTGGCATCTATTTCGTGCGGCTTGAGCGTGGGAGTAGTCGTGAGCGCGTTCAGATAGTCCATCCGAACGAGCAAATCCGGCTTCCCATAAACCCCCCGCTCCTCATCCCAAAGCACCGCCTGATAAATAACCGGCACCCCACGACGAATAGCCTCAACCGTCTCACTCCTCCGCTGATCATTCTCCAAGTCACCCTGCGCTCGAGCAATCCGCGCGATCTCAAAGCCCTTGTCCTGAAGCAGCCGAATAACGCCCTTCTCAAAGGCGATGCCCTGCCTTCTTATAAACTGGCTGAAGTCGGTATCCGGATCGTAACCAGCCTGCTGATGATCCGGCAAGTACCCATGAATCTCCGGAAACGCAGCCAACCAGTCCAGCAACGGATCCCGCAGGATGTAATTGCGGAGTTCGGTAGCCTGAACCGGTCGAGCGGAGGTGGCGGGCATGGGTTTAGATTAGTCTGTTTGGGGGTAGGAGTCAATTGATTTGAGGGCGCCGTTTGTGGGGTTTGGCCCGTGGTGAACCCGTTGAACTTTGTGAGGGTTCACCTAGGGGGTTTTGATAGTTTTGATAGGGCCTTTGAAGGTTGCATTCTTGAGCATAGGCCCTCCGAGAGGGCGCGATTGCCACGCCTAACTTGTGCGAGAAGTCACGACGCTGCTTAGACAGGGTTGTGAGGACTGTCATTTATTCACCGAACAGGTTGTCAAAGAGCCAAGCATGAGTCTGCCGAGTTTTTGACGTTTCAGGTCACTACGCGGAGACTTCTTTAGCACCTCAGGTTAGGGTTTCTGGCCTCTTTAGCGGCCACGCTTTGATTTTGGTACGCTGGACTAATATGTCCAAGCTGTCGGAAGGCGTTTACGACCAGCTCATCACAAGATCGTTGAGCGAGGCCCTGCTTGATTTACCCAGCCATCTTAAGGGGCAAACGGTGGCTCTCGGTGCCCAGGACGCAATTGAGTATCTCGCCCGTGAGGTTGCAGACAGGGTACGTGTGATTCTAAATGCTGAACGCGATTTAACCGGGTCGGGTGAAGACATTGTCTCGATTGCAAATGGCCTTCTGGCATCCATGGGTTCCGGAAACCCGGCAGAATCACTCCTTCTAACCTCTATATCACCGAGCAATTCCCAGCCGCTCCGTCCGCCGTTGCTGCCACTCTCGCAAAGTGCTCTGGTTACAAACGAGCAAGGACTCAACTATCACGCCATCCTCCGGTCCGAACTTCTGAGCGCGGACCATGTGGACATGATCTGCCCGTTTATCGGCAATCAGGGTTTAAATCTCATCTTAGATTTGCTGCAGGACCTGGGGCCAAATCTGAGGGTGATCACCACAACGTATTTGGGAGGAACACATGTCCGAGCTTTAGAGAGGCTCGCGAGAACCGGTGCGAAAATCAAGATTGTTTTTGAAAGTCCGAGTCAAAAAACTGCTCTCCATGCAAAGGCCTGGCTATTTCATCGATCGAGTGGTTTCAGCACTGCAACAATTGGCTCTTCGAATCTTTCACCTAAAGCCTTGGTGGACGGCCTCGAGTGGAATGTTAGAGTCGGCGCAAAGGATTCGCCTCAGCTGCTTCAAGAACTCGTCGTTACCTTTGACAGGCTCTGGGCGGATCCGCTGTACGAAAGCTTTGATCCTGATAAAGATTCAGAGCGGGTTGGAAAGGAGCTCAAGGCACAGCGCGCGGGGGACGAAACCACTGGTGGGTTCTTCGCCGACCTTACCCCCTTGCCCCACCAGGTCGAGATGCTTGGCGAACTCGCTTATTCCAGGCTTGCAGGTAAGCATGAAAATCTGATTGTCGCCGCGACAGGCACGGGTAAGACCCTGTTGGCGGCGTTTGACTATGAAGGGCTCGCGCGGAAATGGGGCGGACGCCCCTCTCTGCTATTTGTCGCTCATCGAGAGGACATTCTTAAGCAATCGGCCGGAGCGTTCAACGCAGTCATGCGAGACTCGGACTTTGGCGAGCTCAACGTAGGGCGCTTTCGAGCGGAAATCTGGAAGCACGTTTTCTGTTCCGTTCAGTCACTAGCGGCTCGCAAGATCACGGAGTTCGATCCACGACAGTTCGACATGATCGTGATCGATGAGTTTCACCACGCAGAAGCTCCAACGTACCAAGCAATACTTGACTACTTCAAACCAAAGGAACTCCTAGGGCTTACGGCGACCCCAGAGCGAGCTGACGGTCGCAATGTTATCGATCGCTTTGGCGCTCCGACTTCAGAACTTCGCCTCTGGCACGCGCTTGAGCGTCGGCTTTTATGCCCCTTCAACTATTTTGGGATTGATGATGGGACGGACCTTTCCGGAATCTCTTGGCAGGGAGGCAAATACCAGGACAGTGATCTTGAAGCATTCTATGTCGACCAAGGCGAAGAGCGAGCAAAATTGGTTATCCGCGAGCTCAAGGAGAAGCTCGACGATTCCGCAAGCATGCATGCGATCGCGTTTTGCGCGACGATCCGGCATGCGGATTTCATGTCCGATTGTTTTCGCCGCGCAGGGCTAGACGCGGAGTCGCTACATTCAGGTCATCGCGATGAGCGCCGCCCAGACTTCTTCATATTCGATCCAACGTTCGATATTCGGCCACTTTCTGTGGACCCAACTCCATTGAAAGTTGACTGGGCGATGGGACGGGAAATACACGGTCAGACAGTGGTGTGCCTTCGAAGAACCGCCACGGAGCCTCGCTCACCGCACTATTTTACAGACACGCTCCCAGGCTCTCTAAGTAACGGCAACGGGTCAGTTTGAATTGCAAGGTTCACCGGTCTGCATTCGCCCTATTTTGGAGTGATCAATAGTCTCAATCACTTCGGCAAGCACTGTTTCAGCCCTCGGAGTTTGAGCGATGTATGCCAGTCAAATGCGGTGACTTGAGGCGGGCATATCAA
>JBBQMJ010000012.1:0-19299 GCA_038328815.1 Fimbriimonadales bacterium
GTTTCTGCTTTGCAGCCTGTGCGCCAGCCGTTGCCACTGAGGGCGTCGTAAACGCCGAGCAACCAAGCGCCAAGAGAAGAGGGGCGATCCATATTGAGTTTCGTTTCATGATGTCAAATACAACGTGCGCTCGCGAATTCATGCTTCCTTCTAAGTCCTTAATCAGCTTGCCGTTCCACGATTTGAACCAAAAAAGATGGAGTTGTGAACGCCAATTGAAGGTTTCGGCCGTTACCGTACACTCCATAACGCCCGGGAGCTAGAACAGTTCCGAAGGAATTTTATGCTTCCGTTTCGCAGGTTGTTTAATCTTGTCTATCGCTCCAGGAATTAGATACAAGACCGCCGCCGAGACATAAACGATAAGGCCCGAGGACGGATTGATTGGCGCTACCAACATTCCCACGAGCGCCGTAATGGGCAAAACGGCGATCCGCATAGCGACCTGCCGAACCTGAGTCGTCGTCATGTTCTCATCCACACACCGTCGGCCAAGCGCGGCATAGAGGAAGTGGACAAGAAAAATGCAACTCGTCACGAAAATGCTTGCCCCAAAAAACAAAACGGCGGCGAGGTTGTTCGGATATTCACCCAAGACTGATGTCGGAAACGGCAAGAAAGAAATCGCTGCGAGGAACACGATGTTCATCCAGAGCAGGAGCCTGTCCGTGCGCCTGATGTAATGGAACTGCATATGGTGTCCAACCCAGTACACGCCGATCACTGCAAACCCAACCAAATAGCTGGCAAACCTGGGCATTAGGTGAGTAATGCTGCCCCACAATTCGGTTCTGTCAACAGAATCGACAAGCTTAGGCACCTTCAGGTCCAAAACCAAGAGGGTCATCGCAATGGAAAAGACGCCGTCGGCCAGATTTTCCACGCGGCTCTTGGTAAGCCAGGCAACCCCTTGGTTCTTATCGTGCTCTTGCCGGAGCTCGACATTTGGAAGCTGAAAGTCCTTTGGTGCCTCTTCAATCGCCATAACAGCCTAGGGTGCGGGCTTTGCAGCAAAGACCTTAATCTCAGCTAATTCTGCGCCCGCATTGTCCAATTTATTTACGAGGCGCAAGTAGCGAAATCTCATCGCAGATCCACGGTACGCCACTGACCGCAATCCATTGCCCTCGTCCGAGGCTCGATTAGCTAAGGACCAGTCCAAATCAAGTTCGCGCGACCAAACCACGCCGTCATCTACCCGCTGGCCCGTTGAATAGGTTACAAGATCGAATCGCTTCCAAAAGTTCGTTCCCTTGAACGCCAAACTTACTTCAGCGATAGGCCGATCCCGGCCCAGGTCAATCTCAACCCAGTCGCCGACTTTGTTGCCAAGAGCCGAAGTTGTTGTCAGGTCCTGATCGACTAGGGCGGCCAACTGTGCGGGCAGCTTATTGCTAGAGTCCGTCAATATGCGGTTCTTGGCTAGGTTCGCCTCAAGGTCAATCGGCACGCTAGGTGCGTTGAAATACAGGTCGAACACACTTGCCGAAACATTGCCACGGCTGGCTGCATCGAACAGCTCCCAAGCAGGCAGCCATGCCCAAGTCGTCGATTCGTTGGCCACTGCTTTCACCAGGAATGCGGCACGAAGATTCGTCAGTGGACCAAAGGGATTTGCCTGCCCACCAGGCGCATCCTTCGTTGGCAGCAACACCGTCGCGCTTGTCGCCGTCGTCGCTAGGGTAAACGCGGGAGGACTATCGGGAATCGTGCGGTCAACGCTCTGGTAGAAACTCAGTTGTGCGTTCTTAAGTTCAAATCCGTTATAGTCAAGCGCTCGCACTAAAATCGTCTTTGGAAGGTTGGTGAGAGTCTCAGGCTTGTAGGTTCCACCCAAGGACCTGTTTATCAGGGCGACCAGCGAGGCAGATAGAAGGTCAGTTGTTTCAGGGCGGATTCCTTCAAATATGGGGTTGAATACAGCCTGATAGGGAAGGTTGATTTGGCTCGCAAGCGCCCCGTCATTTTCCGTATCGCCCCAACCCATCAATCCTGGGAAGCGCGCCTGACCCGATCCATTCATCTGCTTGGCCTCGCCAAGTGACACCCCATAAGTCCCGTGCCCGGTTGAAAGGCCCATCTGGCTCAGGAAAAATCCTTCGCAGGCATTCGCCAGTGGCGTCATTCCCACAGGACCACGTACCTGGACGGAATCCGAACTAACGTCGGCGACGAGCGGACTATTTACGCCGACAGGGGGGCCAATATCCACCCGACCAACCCGCACTCGTTCAAGAGCGCCTAGGGCAGCAAACGAAAATCTACTCTGTGAAAGTACCTCGTCATTCAATATTCGAACTTGGCTCTGAGCCCAGTCCTCCAATGACGTTGAGTCTCCCGCCAGAAGCTCCGCGGTCTTAGAATCAAATACGAAGTCCAGCGTTGCCGCTCCCTGCTGAATCTCAAGAAAGTCGTTAGAAGCTGAAGCGTCCGCTCCTTTAGGCTTGATTCGGAATCCGACGGGATCAGAAATGTGATCGAAGGGGTTCGGTTTATAGGGCGTACTATAGGTCATCGTCACCTCTAGCCCTGGCTCGATCGTTTGCGCAACCTCGGCAGAAGAGCCGCCCTTTTCGCGAACAGACCAACTTCCGGAAAAGCCCGCCGAAGGCGCATCGCCAACGTTCTTAACATGCGCGGTGTACTCTCCATTGGCAGACTGATCAATGCGCACGACGCTCAAGTCAGGCCCATGCTTCTTATCGCCAGGCTCCAACTCAAGCTCGAGTCTAGGTCGCCCCTCGGGCGACTGGCTTGAGGCCATTTCTGTCTGGCTATCAAGTTTCAAAGCAAAGCCATTGTTTTCATACCAGCGATCAATCATTCCCTGGAAAGTGGACTCAAGCCCGTCGATCGCAAACTCATGGTCGTTTAGCAAAACCAACTTAGCGCCCTCAATCGGTCGAACATCGGAAGGCCCTGCAGCGCCGCTCTGTTGCCATCCAATTTCGCCCGCCCGCCGCTGACGCCAGGTTGCCGACCATCGCGGTGCTGGAGGCGTCTTGACTTCAAGGAGTTTGCCCGCTTCGTCATATCTAGGAGCAGCCAAGCGAGCAGCATTCAAGGTCAGAATCGGCCCCTCGCCCCACGGAACTAGAACCTGGCCAATCGAATTTAGGACCGGCTTTTCAAGGCTGGAGAAAGACAACACGAGTCGAGCGTGTTTAACCTTGCGGTTTGCTCCGGCGACTCTATCCAAGCCGCCAAATTTAACCAGCACGACCTTGCCAGTTCCGCTGGACATCGCGTATTCGCCACCCAGGTTCACGTCGGGCTGCGCTGAATCTAGAACGGTGTCGGTGACGTCCCAATAGCGCAGGTGCTGGCCCTCCAAGGTCGCACCCTTATAAATCACCAGGTTCTGTGACTGGAGCATCGTCGAAGCCAGGATCAGTGGCAAGAGCATAGAGCTCCGAGTTTACGCGCTTTTAACGCGACAACCCCTAGTGAACTGCTGTTTTCTCTGCAACCTTTGGCACCGCATCACTCTTCTTGGTGCCCTTTGTATGGGCGGCTTCGGTGTATTTGTTACCCGCGTTCCAAAGCAGATAATCGTCGTAACCAACTTCGGATGCCGCCTTGATCTGCGCAGTGACATCTTCGGCACCATACTTTCGACCCAGCGAGAAATCCTGTAGCCAAGGTCGAATACGCTTGGTGGGAAGCCGCTTCTTGTAATCCGTCAGGCTCTTCTTGACAATCAGATAGGGCGCCGCATTTGGGTCCTTGATGCCATATTCGCCTTTTGCGAAATGCGATGGGTAGACCATTGGGCTGATCACATCAAATGGCTCGGCGACTTTTTCAAGCTCTTGGCCAATTCCTTGATCCATTCGCGTGCTTGAAATGATTCCAAAGATATCCGCAGAGATTGTCTTGCCCTGCTTTTTCACCTTGTCGTGCATGGCCTGGGCAAATTCCTTGATGACATCCTCCGGCAAGGCCTTGGGGTCATGAAACTTCTTCTTTCCCGGAAAGATTTGTGTTGAAGCCTTGCCTTCACTTGGGAACCTTACGTAGTCAAGCTGGATTTCAGGGAAGCCTTGCTCCATTGCAAAGTCGACGGTCGCACCAATATAATCCCAATTCGCGGTGTTGTAGGGATCGAGCCACATATGCCCGGAATGGTCTTTCCAGGGTTTTCCATTGTCGAGCTGAACGGCCATCTCTGGATGCTTGAGCGGCACGTAATTGTCTCTGAAGCAAGCGATTCGGGCAATAGGATAAACGCCAGCCGCTGCTAGCATCTTGATCAAGTCCTTGGGATGCGAGATGGCCACCATTGTTGCTTTGCTTTCGTCTGCAAGCTTCAGCCCTGTCTTAACATACATTTGGCCGCTGTCGCGAATATCGATGACAACAGTATTCAAGCCAGTGCGCTTGAACATGGCCAGGGTATTCGCCATCTTCTTTTTGCTTCCGCCAGACCAAGCGGTGAGGTAAATGCCGTGGACGTGCTCGGGCATTGTGAAAGTCGGCGGCGCATCTGCCTTCGCGGCTGGGGGCTTGGCCATTTCGGCACTCTTGCCACTTGGCGCAGTTGTCTCTTCTTTCGTCTCGGGCGGTTTTGAACATCCCGCTAGAACTAAGGCGCAAGTAAGGTAAATCCAAGAGGAATGCGACGATTTCAAATTCCGTTCCTACTGGTGCTCATCCTTTCGGGTTGCTCTAGGCCCGCAGACCAGGTAAAGGAGACTCTAACGCCCGCGCCGGCAAGCATTCCGGGCGAGCCTGAAGGGTCAAAGCCGCTCACAACATCATTGGCGCCAGTCAGCAACAGGCCGCCAAACCACAAGGGGGAAGTTCTCATTGTCGAATATCACAAAATCGCAAAACAGGAAGCCAGGTGGGACCGATCGGAAGCTCGCTTCCGGGCTGACCTAGAAAGATTCTATAGTATGGGCTTTCGGCCGATCACTCTGCGCGATTATGTCGAAAATAAGATCGAATTGGGGCCAGGCGCCTCCCCGATAGCGGTCACTTTCGATGACGCGAATCCAACCCAATTCAGGCTGATGCCCGATGGCGGGGTAGACCCTTCTTGCGCCGTTGGTATCTGGCAAGAATTTGCAGCCAAACACCCAGATTTTCCGGTAAAGGCGACCTTCTTTGTTCTCCCTGATGTGATGTGGGGGCAAGGCAAGCTCGCCGACAAGAAACTCGTAATGCTCAAGGCGTGGGGTTGCGAGCTTGGCAGCCACACAATGACCCACCCGAAGCTTAGCCGCTTGAGCGACGATAAGGTGAAGGGTGAACTTGCCGGCGCGATTGACTTCCTTGCGACAAAGGGAATCCAAATGCCGGTCTCGCTAGCCCTGCCTTATGGCATCTCGCCAAAGAACGCGAACCTCTTAAGGGCGTTTGACTACAAGGGCAAGCAATACAGGATGGCAGCGGCGGTTCTCGTTGGGTCAAATCCCGCGCCAGCTCCTGGAACCGGCGATGCTTATCGAATACCCCGGATCCAGGGCATTGAAGGGGATCAAGGTATCACGTTTTGGCTGGATAAGGTCGCAAAGGGTGCCGTAAAACCCTACGTGCAATAACTATCGCATCGATCGAAAGGCGGGCAGCTTCGCGGACTCGGCCATCGCCACCGGGTGATGGGGATCAAGCACAAGCGCTTTCGCGAAGTAGTCGCCCGCTTCAATGTCGCGGTCCATTCGAGCCATCGCGATACCTAGGCTCGCTAGCGCCTCGACATAGCGGTCATTGATCTCAACAGCCTTTGACAACTGCTCTGCGGCTTGTTCGGTTTCTCCCAGTTCCAGCAGCACTTTCCCGTACTTGCATCGCAAGTCTGCATATCCGGGCGCGACAATGACGGCCTTCTCATATGCTCCCTTCGCCGCAATCCAATCCTGGTTTCGCTGGTGGCTCGCTGCAACTCTGGCCTGCTTGTTTGCCTCAGTCGTTCCGCGAGAACGCAGTGCGCCAAGCATGCTGAGGGCCCCGCCAAAGTTGCAGGCGCGGTGGTCGGCGAGGGCTGCACTATAGGTCTCGGGATCAAGGTTAGGATCCAAAGTCATTGCCTTATCGACTAGTTCGATGCCCTGTTTGCGTTGTCCTTGGCTGTACATTAGGATGCCCTTGTCCAGCATCGCGTTCACATAGACCGGGTTCAGCTCCAAGGCCAGTTCCAACTGCTGCATCTGGCGCTGAGGATCACCCAGGCCCTGATAAGCCTTAGCCAGATTCAAATGCAAATCAGGATAGTTCGGTGAAAGCGCGACCGCGCGGGCGTAATCCTCGGCTGCGACCTGGAAGTTGCCGTCTCGCAACCTTGCATTTCCAGAATGGAGGTGGCTCTCACACAGATAGTGCTTTGCCAGGCGGTTCATGGAAGGGTCGGTTGAATCGTGGAGACAAGCGCCAAATGCTTCGCAAGCCTGCTCATATTCCCCGCCTTCAAAATTCTTCAGCCCTTCATCGTAAATCTCATCAAGGGCAAATCCCAACCATTTTCCAACGTGAGCCATCTTAATTCCTATTGGCACCTTGCCTGGCAATAATAGGGGTGCGGTAGCCTTTTAGAGGGCTTTGAGCAGGGAATTTGTTCCAAGGGGATTGGGTTCCCGGGTTTATCGGCCATCCTGGCCGTCCCCCGCCAATCCGTTGGCATCTCAAAGGACGACGGGTCGGCGTCAAAAGCCTCCGATAAATCCTTAGATTTCAATACGATAGCCATCGTAACCTGCATCTATGCCGTGGGGCTGCAGCGCTTCCTGCAATTCGCCAAAGGTTGCATCGCCGTTGTGGCTGTGGTGGGTGGTCACGACGGGCGCTCCGGGCTTAAGTACGCCGTTCATGCGCAGCCGGTCCACGACGAAGAGGCATTCACGCAGTGTCAGGTGCCCATCGTAGCCCTCATCTGCGAAGCCCTCCGTGCATTCGATCACGAGCAAATCCAGTTTATAATCACCAAGAAATGCCCAGGTGTCGTCATGCCAAACGCCTGTATCCGTTGCATACAGCAGGGTCTTCCCGTCTCGCTCGATGATGTGGTTTTGGCAATCTTCGACATGGTTATGCCTCGCTGCAATCGGAGTGATCGTGTAACCAATATGGCTAAAGCAGTGGAAGCTACGGGTCTGTACGACCTCTATGGGCCATCCAGGATACATCTGGTTAATGACTCCGCAAATATTCTCGTTCCCGAAGATGGTGAACCCGACGTACTCCATCTGGCTGAAGGGATGGAGGGCATACTGCAACTCCCGAGCTGCGAAATGATCGTCGTCACCGTGAGTGAACAGGAGGGCAGACCAATCCTGGGCATCTAGTCCCTCCCGATGCATTTGAGCAAGCGTATCCGGGGGAAGGTCTATCTTCAGATTGCCATCGATGATTGCGCCTGAGCGAGTGCGAATATCTTTGCCGCCATGCGCGCGTGCATATTGGCTAATCCGGCCATTTGAATAGAACGCCGGAATGCCTTCAGCCGCGCCAGTGCCAAGGAGTAGTACTTCCATGGGAGGTCAGAAATCGTTGAGGGACCACAAAACCAATCCGCTCAAGATCTTAGGGAAATAGTAGGTCGATTTTTGGGGCATTTTTTCGCCGCCTAGGGCTATGGTCCTCATGTCATCCACAGTTGGAGGGTTCATGAGGAACGCGGCCGCTGCACCTTCTTCGACTAACATCGTGGCTTCCCGTGGATCGCGAGTGTAAATAATGCTGTCGAGACCTTGAATGCCGCAAATTTGCTCCAAAATGACGCTATGCAAGATTGAAACATCTAAGCCCCGAAGATTCTTGCTCCCTTCGCCCCCCTCCAGTTCTAGGAGCCTATTGAAATCCTTAGGCGTCAAGATATAGCCGATTCCGCCTCGGAGGGAAAGGCCAAAGCCACGTTCTCCGGCCAACTCGATCTTACGGAGTCGGTCGAACAGATGGGAAGAATGCATTTCTTCCAAGTTAAAGAGGCCGTCCAGGCGTTCAAGAAGGTCTACCGAACTACAAGGCAAGGTTTTCAAGACTCGGTGGGTCGGCAACAGCACCAGTCCGGGGTCGGACATTGATGCAAGCGCCATCATCATGTAATCCTCTGGCACGGCCCCGGGTTTGTCGCCCACCGCAGCTCTAAAGGCCAAAGCCGTTTCGTAGCGGTGGTGCCCGTCGGCGATCCAAACTTTCTTCTGGGATATAAGCTGCTCCAATTGGCGGCAGGCCTCTGGGTCGGAAATCGGTTCGAGACGCTGCTCAACCTGATCATCCGACTTCACTTCCACTGGGCTTCCTGCAGGCGCTTGCACCAAATTGCGATGGATATCTCCATCGGGATCCTCAAAGAGGCCGAAGATGCACTCTAGGTGCGCCCTGGTCGCTTCCAGAATTCGAAGCCTGTCCTCTTTATGCTTGGGAAAGGTCTGTTCGTGTGGCAAGACCACGCCCTTCTCGTAGGGCTCAATCTTGATGAGTGCGATGATCGAGGTGCGAGTTAGGGCCTCTTTCGAAAGGTACGGAATCGTAAATGTCTGCGTGTATCTGTAAAAGGCCGGTCTCGGTTCGAGCGCCAGGATTCCGTTTCGACGCCATTCGGATAGGGTCGCGGCGCTTCGGGCGTATTTGATGAACTTGCTCCGATCATCGTCCTTCTGCTCAGGCAGGGTCAGATGCACGACATTGTAGAGATTTCTCGCGATTAAGGAGTCCCTTTCGGATGGACTGATTACGTCATAGGGTGGCGCCACTAGATCCTGTATGAGGCCAGATTCGGCGCTGAATCTAAGCCCCTGAAAAGGTCGTATCTCAGCCATAAGTGAACCCGAGTCTACCAGCGGTAACCAATTGATAAAACCTTGCTGATTCGAGTGTGGGCGCTGGTGGCTTTGCCTTCAAGGCGTTCGCACGCGGAGCCCGGGCTGGTCGAAACGAAGTTCGAGTGTGCCGGTGTCATTGTTAGGCTGTGGTTCCGGGAGGACGACAGTGCGTAATCATCGTCGCGATACGGGCGGGTAGGTTTTCCTACCTTCCGGACGCCGAGACAAACATTCGGCGGCTACGGGCGAGTGGTGTAGGGTCGCCGGGACGAACGAGGGCTGCTTCATTGGGTGCTTGGCGGCTATAGGAAGCGAGGGGCCGTGATCGCAAGCGCGGAGCGTTTACCAGAGTGCGGCGTGACCAAAACCGGTCCGCTTCGCTTTTTATTGCTACGGTCGGGATGACGATCCAAGGGACGGGCGGCACAATGAAACAGCCTCGAACGCTGGGCGGATGTGGGCGTGGGCGTGGGGACGCTGAGGCGGACATTCGGCGGCTATTTCCACCCAGCCTGGGCCGACTTGCATCGGCAGGTAGACTCAATCGAGGTGGGGGTAGAGAGCCAACTAAAAGCATATGCCTTGCTGACGGATGATCGCCTCAGCACCCTGATCCCAGACCCCAACACCCGTCCGGAGGCACTGCATCAGGCAATGCGATACTCCTGCTTGGCGCCAGGTAAACGTCTACGCCCAGCTCTTTGCATGGCTTCAGCTGAAGCAATAGGCGCTACCGCCGCATCAGTGCTGGACGCAGCTTGCGCCCTGGAAATGGTCCATGCGTTCTCCCTTATTCATGATGATCTTCCCGCGATTGACGATGACGACCTGCGTCGCGGCCAGCCGTCCTGCCACAAGAAATTCGGCGAAGCCATCGCGATCCTTGCCGGCGACGCTCTGTTTGCCCTTGCCTACGAGACCCTCGCCTCCTCCAAGCATCGGGGGCCAGCCGTTGTCGAATGCCTGAAGATTCTCTCGAAGTCAGCAGGATCCGACGGCTTGGTCGGTGGAGAAGTTGTCGATGTTGAATCCGAAGGAAAGCAGGTTAACGAGCAGACGCTCGAATTCATTCACTCCAGAAAAACGGGCTCTCTCATTTCGGCGAGTTGTCAGATCGGGGCGATCCTAGGCGCGGGTACTGACGAACAAATCAGCGCTCTTGCCGACTTCGGAAGACACGTCGGGTTAGCGTTTCAAATTGCCGACGATTTGCTGAACGAGCTATCAACTGCCGAAGCGCTCGGCAAAGCCGCAGGATCAGATAGAGCCCGAATGAAAGCCACTTACCCGGCGGTTTACGGGATTGAAGCGACAAGAGCCGCGGCATCGAAGAGCGTAGAATCCGCTCTCGCGGCACTGAAGACTCTTCCGAAATCCGAAAATCTCGCGGGACTTGCTCGGTTCGCAATCGAACGACTCAATTAGCGGTTACTCATCGGGATCGGGCTTAAGTTTCAGCACCGAAATGATGTCGCTGTAGTCATCCGTCCAGGTCTTGGCGTTGCCCGCTTCGGGCAGTGGTTCAAGGTCTGTATCAAGGGCCAATGGACCGAGGTCAGTGGCGTTGTGTCCCAGAATGATCCAGCGCGAGTCGTTCACCTCTGGATGCTCACGAGTCTTGTGATACTTGGTGCTGTCCACGATCCATCCGCGAAGCTGAAAATCTCGGGCCAAGGCAGCGAGAACGGGCTCAAGCTTCAAATACTTGTTTGAAATATGGACCGCCAAGAGGCCATCCGGCCGCATCTTGCTAAGGTAGAGAGTGAACGCTTCTTTGGTCAGAAGGTGCACCGGGATCGCATCGCTCGCAAATGCGTCGATGACGAGAAAGCCGTAGCCGCAAGACTCGGCCTCAGCCAGACGCAGCCGAGCGTCGCCGATGATCACGTGAGTCTTCGCCTTGCAATCAGTCAGATAGGTAAATAGCTGGCGATCTTCGGCCACCCTCTCGATAGCTGGATCAAGCTCATAAAAGTCCATTTTCTGGCCCGGTCGTCCATAGGCCGAGATTGTCCCGATCCCGAGACCCACAATTCCAACGCGGTCAAAGCGAGCTTCATTGCCGAGCGCGCCAAACACTTTTCCAACTCCGCTGTGCTTGGAATAGTAGGTTAGTGGCATCTCTGGGTGGTCGAAATCTTGCGCTCCATGAACCGTGTTACCGTCGACTAGTCGACGAATACGCCCTGTAAGCCCCATAGCCCGAACGTTGTGGGTGCCAAAGAAGCTACGGTCGATATGGAGCGGCTTGCGGAAGCCCGCGTATTGAGTGCAGCAGACCGCGCCAACAAAGCTGCAGACGGCGAACCCATTGAGCATTGGCCGATAGGCTGTAAGTGCCACGAAAGCGCCACCTACGGCGATCCACACATATTTGTAGCTGACCGCATCGCCGTGCCAAACCATCCGCGACATACCGATCGCATAGGCCGCAAGCCCGGAGACGACGAGCGCAAACCCATAACCCTTTCGGTGCTCCGCCTGCGACATCGCAAAGCCAAGGGACAGGGCGCAGAAGGCCAGCGAAACTGGATATTCAAACTTGTCGGTGAAGATCAGCGGAGCCACGATGGAAGCAAAAAGCCCACCAACTGCGCCTCCGACCGAAAGCCAAACATAGAACTCGGTCAGATGCCTTGCGCTTGGGCGGCCCGCAGCAAGCTGGCTATGGCAAGCCAACGCCACGACCAAGAAGCAAACCAAATGAAGCGGCACTACCGATTGAATTGGAGTGAACCGGCCTAATGCAAAGAAGCTGACAGGCAAGAATACGGCAATCGGCGTCAGGAACCTCAAGGCGACCTGCGGAATCTGACGGTGCTCCGCGAACGCAACGATGAACGTGATTAGATAGATGCTGAGCGGTACGACCCAAAGAAGAGGCACTGGGGCGACGTTCGTCGTCAAGTATCCGGTCAATCCAAGGAGGGCCGCCGAGGGTCCTGCAGCCAAAGCCACCCACATTAGCTTCTTCCTTGCGCTTGGAGCAGGAGAATCCATTTCTTCGGCAGCAACGGCTTCCACTGTTGTTGATGCATGCGTTCGCACCGCAATAGCGCATAGCACCATCAGCATCCCCAAAGCCACATAAAGCACAGTCCAAAGCAGGCTGGTCGCACCAAGCGAGAATCGCGGTTCGATGATAACGGGATAAGCGAGGAGCGCTATCAAGCTTCCCACGTTGCTGGCGCGATACAGAAAATACGGGTTGTGGGCGTTTGGATCATTCGTCTGGCTGAACCACTTCTGAATGAGGGGCGCGCCAGAAGATAAGGCGAAGAACGGCAGTCCGACGCTTAAGGCCAGCATCGCCAGAACCATGAACGACGGCTGAGCCAGAAAGCTATTTGGATCCCTTGCCAAGCTCTGTTGATAGATATGAAGCAGGGCGCCCGGAAGCCGAATTGGCAGCACGCCCAATCCAAGGAATAAAACGACAAGGTGGAGCTTGGGCTGCTTGGCGCCTAATCGGCGTGTCGAAGAATGGGCATACAAGTATCCGAGCAGCAGAATCGTTTGGAAGAACAGGAGTGACGTGTTCCAAACCAGGGGCGACCCGCCAAATGTCGGAAGCAGCCGCTTCGCGATCAATGGCTCTACCAAAAACAGCAGAAAGGAACTCAGAAAGACGGTGAGCGTGAAGAGGAATCTCATAAAACTGGGCGTCTATATCCCAGTATTTGTTATTGGCCCTTCACGCTCTGTTCAGCAGCATCAACGATGCTTAAGCTGCTTGGTCTTTGAACTTGAGGCCGTGACGTCGGTCCGGGTATTCAGCCATTTTCCGTCCATCTTCCGCCAAGTGTCGACTCCGAGCTCTCGCCCCTTTGTCAGGGAAGTCGCATCTAGCAACGTGTAAGTCCAGTCGTAGCTCACCTTAACGTCGTCTCCAGCGCGCTTGATTGATGTAACTCGAACTCTAGTCCCCACCTTCTTGGCAGCCCGAATTGGATCGCATTCGGCCTTGATAAACTCAACGCGCGTTAGCTGCTTGTGATCTGTACCGGCGTACACGTAATCGCTGGAAAGCAGCTTCTCAAAGGCGTCCATGTTTTGATGAACGAACATCGCGCCAATCCCGACATAAATCTTCTTGAACTCCGACTTCAATGGGTCGGCAGGAAATGCAAGGCTAGCGAGGAGCGAGAAGAGAACCAGAAGGATCAGCTTTTTCATGACCCATTATTGCCCAGCTACTGTTGATCGTGAAGGCGACGTCGGTGCCGCTTTTCCCAATGGCGGCGAAATAGCACGGAGATTACGACGACATAAACTGATAGGGCCGCGAGAAGACTAAGGCCAGCCACAGGCGTCGTCTCAACCTTCAGGAATAAGTAAAGCGCGATCGGTAGGCCGGCAATCTTGGCGACCATTTCCTCGCATCGGTCTAGGAAGCTTACGCCAAGGCATTCGTAGTAAAGTTCGCGAACAACGCCGCGGATGGTGTCCGCTTTGTGCCCGGACTTTACTAGAAGGGCCAAGACTTCCTTCTCTGAGCGGCCATCCCGAAATTCGCATCGCGCATAGCCAACGACGTCGGCGAAATCTGTATTCGTCGAAGTCGATTGCTCCTTCTTGGGAGAAAGCCCGCTCTTCATTGGTAAGGCAAAACGCAATTCAACACCTGTCGGTTACTGACACATTCTAACACGTTGCAAAACCCCTTGCCGGGACCTATGGCTTTTCGAAGAACAGCTGTCGGCCGCTACTGACAAATCAAAAGGGAACACGACCAATATCCTTAATACACGTGGATCAACTAAGATAGTTCACTTATGATCAAGACGCTTTTCACGGACCTTGGTGGCGTCCTCCTCACAAACGGATGGGGACGTGATGCTCGAGCCCGCGCGGCTGAGAAATTTGGCCTTGATGCGGAGGATTGCGACGAGCGGCACCATCTCACATTCGACACCTATGAAATAGGCAAACTGAGCTTGGAGCAGTATCTAAACCGAGTCGTCTTCAACGTCCGTCGCGACTTCACGATGCAAGAATTTCAGCAGTTCATGTTTGAGCAATCTAAGCCATTTGACGACATGATCGCGATGGTCAAGCACCTCAAGGAGCGGCACGGTCTGCGGGTTGTGGCCATTAGCAACGAGGGAGCTGAACTCGCCAAGTACCGAATTGACACTTTCAAGCTTGGAGAGTTCATCGATGCTTTCTTTATATCCGGCTTCCTCAATACGCGAAAGCCCGATGAATCCATCTTCAATACCGCCCTTAAGGCAATGCAGGCGACGGTAGAGGAATCGGCTTATATGGACGATCGATTGCTGTTCGTCGAGGTCGCAAGTTCGTTGGGTCTTCGAGCAATCCATCACACCTCCATTGAGACAACTCGCAAAGCCCTTAGCGACCTGGGCTTAACGGGCGAGTAAGCTTCAAACCATGGCCGTGAAACGCAGCAAGTGGTTCGCGTTCGTACGCAGCTTAGTTCGTAACTTCTTCTTCAAGTCGCTTGGCGGGATCACGACGGTTGGTGAAGAGAACATCCCGTTGGAGGGCGCTATCATTTTTGCGCCTAATCACGTTAGCCACCTGGACCCTCCAATCATGGCGTGCGCTCAGAATCGCCGGCAGCTCACATTCATGTCCAAGGAGGAGATGTTCAAGATCCCGGTCCTTGGCCCCATCATTAGGAGCCTTGGCGCTTTTCCTATCCGACGTGGAGAGAGCGACACGGAGTCTATTCGCAAGGCGATTTCCTTACTTGAGGAGGGTCGGGCTGTGCTCATATTTCCGGAAGGCACCAGAGGCGACGGCCAAACCTTTCAGAGCATTAACCGTGGTGTGGCAGTGCTTGCCAAACGAACTGGCGCGCTAGTCCTTCCGATTGGCGTGGTCGGAACCCATATCGTCTGGCCTAAAGGGAAGGCGCGTCTGAAGCGAAATCGCATGATCGTCGCCTTTGGAAAGCCGTTCACCTACGCGGAGGCTGCCACTTCTGATAACGAGAAAGAGAACCGAGAAGCGTTCGCAAACGAGATAACCAAGAGGATCGTGGAACTGTGTCGCGCTAATGGCATGCCTCTTAAAACTTCGACCGAACTTGAACCCCAATCTCCGGCTTTGAGCCAATAAAGAGATACTTCAAGGAGATGTTGGAGACCGGCCGTAGTTCTATCCCCGCATTGACTCGATAGCCGTCATGCTCGGCCATGAGCCGAAACGCAGGAGTCAATGGCAGCATTGCGCCTACGAACGCCGTACTTTTCCTCCCAGCAAAGCCTCCAAGTGTTATTTCGGCCGGAGTGAAGGTATCGGCGCTACCAGCCAGACCCACCCTGAATGTGCTGGCAAAGTAAAACCGACGTCCATCTGCAGTGCGGTTCGGAGCGTCTTGCACGCCGACGCTTATCCCGGGTGAAGCGTCTGTGATAGGCGAGATGTAGTTGTATGAGAAGTCGAAAGTTGCTCTACGAGGATCGCCGGCGACACTGTCTTCACGGATTGTGGCATCCAGGTCGATCGTCAGGCCGGCATCAAGATAGCCATGAAACGCGTGGAAGTCGTTCTGGTCAAAATCGCCTTCAACTCGGATGACGTGCCTTGGCACTTTCTTTCCGAGCGGAATGTGAATCAGGCGGTCTGCCTGCGTGGCGGCTGCAAGCGAGAAAATTGCAAGACCAGTGATTAAGCGCACGAAGGCAACCTTACCCCGCTACCCCTTGATAAAGACGACCTTGATCGCATCAGACTTCGCCGAGTCTTTGCGTCGGTACTTCTTCATTGCCTCGGTCACGGCAGAAATCTGATCGTCCAACTCCTTCACGGGAATTGCGTCTTCGTAGTAGCGCGCGAGCAAGTCTTGCCGCCTGCGTTGCAAGTCCTGCAGTGCATTCACCGCGTGCTGAACGGCGATTTGATCTCGTTCAGAGCCGATTCCCCGCCAATCAATTCCTGGTGTTCCGCCGGCCTTACCAATTTTGTCTAGCAACGCTTGAGTCTGGGCTGGCGGACAATGGATTAGGAGTCCGTCTGCCGGGATGAATGAGTCGCCGCGGTAGTCGGTGATAGTAGCCGAACTGGCATGCGCTTGACTTGCAAGCCCTGATACCTGACCCCTGGCGTTTTCAGGCACCAGCATTTCAATAAGCCGTACGGTGCCGTCCGAAGTTTCGGCAACCTTGGCCTCTATTTTGGGATCGGGCACACCTCCACCCCAACCTTTTGGGTGTTCTGGCGAGATGCCTATGACGCCATCGAAGGGGCTCATTGGTGAGCTTATGGGCTTGGGCGCTTTATCCTGCTTGGCGGGTTCCGTGCTCGGCTTCGCGGGCTCGGTCGGTGCTGGCTTATCTGGCTCTACCTTCGCGGACTCTGGCTTAGGCGTAACTTGGGCAGGTCGGGCTACGGTAGCTGGCTGCTTGCTCGCGAGTGCTTTGGCCAGCCCAGCTTCAACCTCGTGCCGGGCATAGGCGATCATCGCAAGGACACCCAGAGCAAGTCCAACCAGCAGACCCGAAAAGAGAAGGACCGGAGAATTCTTGCGCCCGTTTTCGGGCATTTGATCTACCTTTTGCAGAGGCTGTTTGTCCATGAGCGAAACAATCTTCTATTGATCCTGACGGCTGAACCTAGTCTACAAGTTTCCGAGTCGCCATTCTAACGCTCCGAGGCTTTGACTCTCCGAGAACCCCGGTATTCTCACCCAAACGCCATGCCACAAACGCACTTCGACGTCATCATCATAGGCTCCGGCGCCGGAGGCGGAACGCTTGCCCATAAGCTTGCCACAGCTGGCAAGAAGGTGCTGCTTCTGGAACGCGGCGGCTACGTCCCTCGGGAAAAGGACAACTGGAGTTCTCGCGCCGTCTTCGTTGAAGGCAAATACAATGCGCCTGAAGCGTGGCTTGAATCGCAGGGGCAGGAATTTCATCCGGGCACACACTACTATGTGGGAGGCAACACCAAGTTCTATGGCGCGGCTCTCTTGCGCAAGCGGGAGTCTGATTTCAACGAGGTCAGGCACCACGGGGGCATCGCACCCGCGTGGCCAATCAGCTACCAAGACTTGCAGCCTTATTATCTCCAAGCTGAGGCGCTCTATCAGGTTCACGGAAACCGGGGCGAGGATCCGACAGAACCTCCAGAGGCCAGTCCCTACCCATTCCCAGGCATCAGCCACGAGCCGAGAATTCAGAGGCTTCATAACGACCTTGAACGGTTGGGTTTGAAGCCATTTCACGTACCGGTTGGCGTCATGCTGAATGAGACCGATCCTCAGGCGAGCAAGTGCATTAGGTGCAACACCTGTGACGGATTCCCTTGCCTTATTCATGCCAAGTCCGATGCAGAAGTCGTTTGCATTCAGCCTGGCCTTGCAACAGGCAACCTCACACTTATTACGAATGCCAAGGTGAACCGCCTAATCACGGATTCCTCAGGCAAAGCAGTAACCGCGGTTGAAGCGACGGTTGGACCGTCTGTTGGATCTCCAGAGAACGCGCAAATCAACCAGTTCACTGGCGATATCGTCGTCGTTTCTTGCGGCGCGATCAATTCCGCCGCTTTGCTCCTGAAGTCAGCGAACGACCAGCATCCACATGGGCTTGCCAATAGTTCTGGCGTTGTAGGCCGCCATTACATGGCGCACAACAATTCCACACTGCTAGCGCTATCTCGAACGCCCAATTCGACCGTGTTCCAGAAGACGATTGCGATTAACGACTTCTACTTCGCCACGAAAGAGTGGGATTACCCGATGGGGCACATCTCAATGGTTGGCAAGACGGATACGGAGATTCTGCGAAGCGGCGCTCCTAAGTTTGCGCCCGGGATGGCTTTGGACGTCATGGCGCAGCATTCTATCGACTTCTGGCTGACTTCCGAGGACCTGCCCGATCCTGAAAACCGGGTTGAAGTCACGTCGGACGGCCGCATCAAAGTTAGTTACACGCCGAACAACCTGGAAGGGCATGATCGCCTTATCGGGAAGCTGAAGTCTCTTCTGCACGAGTGCGGAATGGAGGACAAGCTGATGCATAACGATCTTTACATGGGCAAGAAGATTCCCATTGCTGGCGTTGCCCACCAGTGCGGCACGGTGCGATTTGGTAGCGATGCCCAGACGTCGGCTTTGGATGTGAACTGCAAAGCCCACGATCTTGATAACTTGTATGTGGTCGATGGCAGCTTCTTTCCGAGCAGCAGCGCAGTCAACCCCGGGCTAACGATCATGGCGAATGCGCTCAGGATCGGCGACCATTTGCTCGCTAGGATGTCCTAAGAGTGAAAACTAGCTGCGGATGCAAGCCATGCTGAAGCCGATCGTGTTCGTTCAAGTTAAAGCTTGGCTCGGCACCTGAAAAGGGAGCGTCATGCAAAGTGATTTTTCAACGGTCGCCATACTCTTTCCTGTTTCAATCTTAGGAGGCGGTTGCGTCGGGGCAACAGCGCATTTGTGCTTGGCTGGCTGGCGAAAGGGACCAGGAGTCAAGAACCCATACTTCCGACCGGTCATTCTCTTCGTGGCGCTGACGGGTTTACCGGTTATGTTGGCGATGGCGGCGCTATTCATTTGGGTTGGGTCTCTTTACGGGATGTCCTACGTGCCCCTGTTGGAAATCGTCGGGGCAGTTGGTGGATGGAAGGTAGACATGGCAACTCAAGCGCGAAAAGACCGAAGGCGCGAAGCGGCGACGGGCGAATCCGAGCCAATTAGTACGGACAGCTAGATCGCTCACCCCAAGTTCGGGATGACAATAAGCGGAGTAGCCCGGTGCATTCGGCTTTGCATCCTCGAATCAACAATCCCCGTTTCCATTGCTGGAGGCTCAACCATTGGATCAAACCAACGCGCAACTTCTCAACGCCATCCAGCAGTTCGACATCGACGGCGGACCGACGACCCTCTCCTTTGACAAGCGTTTAGCTCGCGAAAACGGCTGGACCGTTGCTTTCTCGCGACGAGTCATCGCTGAATACAAGCGATTCGTCTTCATGGGAATGGCGGCCGGGCATCCGGTGACACCATCCGAACACGTCGATCAGGCTTGGCACTTGCACCTGACCTACACCCAGTCCTATTGGGTTCGATTCAACGCGATACTGCCACGGCCCTTTCACCACAACCCGACAAAGGGTGGAGACAAGGAGGATTCGAAGTTCGACGATTGGTACAACCGAACGCTAGACACGTATCGGCAAACTTTCGACGAAGAACCTCCAAAGGATATATGGCCGCCTTCGGACCAACGTTTCGGCGAAGACTTGAAGTGGAAGCGCGTTAATACAGAGCAGAACTGGGTGGTGCCAAAGGCTCGTGCGAAGCGAGTCGCTTGGCTGACCCTTGTTCCCTTTGCCGCGGCTGCCGTTGTTGCCGGATGCGTCCCTGTCCTCGCACAAGCGCAAGACGCCGACCCGATTCCGCGTTCCTTAATCATCGCTGGCTTGGCGATTCTTCTCTTGATCATCATAGCAATCAACCTGAAGGGTCGCACGAAATCCTCGGGTGGCGGCGACTGGTCTGGCACAGACTCCTCAGGGTGTTCAAGTTTCACAAGCGGGGACGGAAGCAGTAGTCATGGAG
>JBBQMJ010000013.1:0-19270 GCA_038328815.1 Fimbriimonadales bacterium
CGAGGCATTTGGACGGACCTATAGCCTCCTGATGCTCGTTGGGTATTACAAGCGGTTCAGCAGAGAACTCTCGATTTCCCGAGTAAAGACTCGGATTAACGAATTGTCGCAGGCCCTAGCTGGACTCCCACGATGGCCCGAATTTGTCACTTTCGAAGAGATGAATGCCGTGCCTCCGTCCGATTTCTTGCAAATCCTTGCTAGCGTGCACGTTGGGGATCGTGATAGATTGGCGAACCTGTTTACTTGGGCATGAGAGTCGTGAAGAGCAGAGTTGGAAAAATTGGGTAAAGGCGATCAGCCGTGTTGACGTGCGACCCAGGTTAAAGCAAACCCCGTCCTTGTTTCAAAGACCACCACCAAGCAGGGATCTGGCAGATCTCAGCCAAATATCATGCAGAGTTTGTCTTGCATGTCGTTGACTTTGGGGTCGATCTTGCCTCGGCCAGCTTCGGCGTCATACCAGCCAACAATCTCTCTCGCGCCCTGGCTAAAAGGAATCTTGGCTTCCCAGCCTCTGGCCAGGCGTTTGATTTTCGAATTGTCAAAGATCACGCTGTGCGCTTTGTCTCCCAACAAGCCATCGCCAAATTCGGGATAGTGCTTCGCGATGGCATCGGAGGGGACGTGAACCTTCTTGGCCTCAACGCCGGCGGCCAATGCAACTAGGTCGTAGATTTGATTCCAGGTCAGCAACTCTTCCGACGTGATTTGGAAGCATTCTCCGATGGCGTGGCTGTTTCCAAAGAGCGGAACGAATGCTCGCGCGAAATCCTGGTGGTGAGTTAGAACCCAAAGGGAAGTGCCGTCGCCGTGAACGACAACCGGCTTTCCCTTTCGCATCCTGTCGAGGATGGTAAAGCCTCCATCGAAGGGGAATAGGGTCTTGTCGTAAGTATGGGAAGGCCGGACGATCGTCGCTGGGAATTTCTCCTCTCGGTAGGCGCGAACCAAGTGCTCCTCGCAGGCAATCTTGTTCCTCGAGTATTCCCAGAAGGGGTTGTCCAGCAGGGTGGATTCCGTTATGGGAAGTGAAGATGGAGGCGTTTGGTAGGCAGATGCGGAGCTAATGAAGATGTATTGCCCAGTCCTGCCTTTGAATAGGGCCAGGTCCGTCTCAATATGTTCAGGGGTAAAGGCGACCCAATCGACGACAACGTCAAAAGTGAGCTCCCCGATCGTCTTTTTGACGCAATCGGGATTTCTTATATCGGGCCTCAAGTAACTTTGCGCCGTTCGGCGCAGCGCGTTTGGACTGGCCCCGATTCAAGAGGTACAGATCAATGCACTCAGAAAGTGCAAGGGGAGAGCAGGCGGAGCTTATGATCCCTGTTCCGCCGATAAACAACACGCGCATGGGCGGATTCTACCGATCCTTGGCGACCGGCGACGGGAGTTGGTGTTTTCGGACGCAGGGAAGAACCACCCTGCGGCTACGGGGGAGCCTTGAGGTAACTTTCGCCCATGGAGTTCGAGCCTCTCATCACCGCCGATCAGATCAGCGCGAAGGTTGCCGAACTCGCCAAAATCGTCGACGATCTCTACGAGGGCCAAGACCTTCTCCTTGTCGGGGTCCTCAAAGGCTCGTTTCATTTCCTATCAGATTTGGCGCGTGCTATGGAAAAACAAGATTGCGAGGTCGACTTTATCCAGGTCAGCTCGTACGGCAAAGAGAAGTCTTCTAGCGGTGTTGTGCAAATTCGCAAAGATTTGGACACCAACATCGAAGGAAGGAACGTCTTAATTGTTGAGGACATTGTAGACACCGGCGTTACTCTCGCCCATTTGCGAGAACTGCTGGGGACCAGGCGGCCGAAATCGCTTAGGGTCGTGTCCCTACTCTCAAAGTCAGAAGCACGTAAGGTGCCAACGGCTGTCGAGTATATTGGGTTCGAGATTCCCAACCATTTTGTGGTAGGATATGGTTTAGATTACGGCGAAAGGTATCGAAACCTCCCGTACATCGCCATTCTTCCTTAAGGGCAACTCCCCCAAAGTCTGCATATCAGGCTCAATTCCTTAATGGATATTCACGCTTCAGGAGCAATATGACGCATCAGTTTCGACCTCGTAAGTCGGCAGAAGGTGGTGGCGGCGGCCAAGGCATGCGCAGAGGGCGCAGCAACCGAGGTTCGCGCGAAGGCATGCCCAAGATGGATCAATCCGATCTTGAGCAGCTACCCGAAATCGACTACAACCAATTCGACCAAATGACCCCAGCCGACCTTCTAAAGGCGGCCAAGGCGGCCAAACTTACCCCTAACCTCCTTCGCTTCGAGCTCATTGAGCAGCTTCTTATTAAGGCGAACGAGGAACAAGGGGCCATCTATTCCCGCGGCATCCTTGAGATTCTCAACGATGGCTGGGGATTCTTGCGCCGCGATAACTATGTTCCGTCGCCGCAGGATGTTTACGTCTCACAGTCCCAGGTTAAGCGGTTTGGACTGCGCCCTGGAGATACCGTTTTTGGACAGGTACGTCACCCGAAGGAAGGCGAGAAGTATCAAGGCATGCTGCGCGTCGAAAGCGTCAACGGCTGCGCAACAGGGTCTGCAGAAATGCAGCGCCGCAAGAACTTTGATGAACTTACTCCGCTATATCCTGACGAGCGCATCATTATGGAAACGGTCCCCGACAACATTGTCGCCCGTATCATTGACCTGATTTCGCCCATCGGTAAAGGCCAGCGCGGCCTTATCGTTTCTCCGCCGAAGGCTGGAAAGACGACGATCATCAAGCACATCGCAAACGCGATCACGGCGAACCATCCCGAAATCTATTTGATGGTGCTGTTGGTGGATGAGCGGCCTGAAGAAGTTACCGATATGCGCCGATCCGTTCGCGGGCAGGTCATCTCGTCGACTTTCGATGAGCCTTCCGAGAACCATATGCGCGTTGCCGATCTCTGCCTTGAGCAGGCCAAGCGGCTTGTTGAAGCGGGACGCGATGTTGTCATCCTTCTCGACTCGCTCACGCGACTCTCGCGTGCCAGCAACCTTACGATTAACCCTTCGGGCCGAACCCTTAGCGGTGGTCTTGATCCTTCAGCTCTCTATCGCCCTCGCCGATTTTTCGGTTCGGCGCGAAACATTGAAGAAGGCGGTTCTATGACGGTTATCGCGTCGGCCCTGGTCGACACCGGTAGCCGAATGGATGACGCGATCTTTGAAGAGTTCAAGGGTACTGGCAACATGGAAATTGTGCTTGACCGTGAACTTGCGGAGCGAAGAATCTGGCCCGCGATCGACGTTAAGCGAAGCTCAACTCGACATGAAGAACTGCTCTTCAAGAAGGACGAACTGGAAGGCGTCGTTCAGCTTCACCGTTTGCTCGCCAATCAGACGAACAGCGTGGAAGCGACCGAGTCGCTCATCAAGCTGCTTAAGCGAACGCCGCACAACACGTCGTTCCTTGAGAGCGTCGTGCAGAAGACCCGCGCTACTGTCTAAGTTAGCCGGACATTAAGAAGTTGGCGTTCTTAACAGAACGCCAACTTTTGCTTTGTAGGATGTGCCCATGCACATTCGATTTATCCCAGCGCTCCTCGTTTCCTTTGTGGCTCTTGTTGTTGTGAGCGGATGCAGCGGTGGCGGTTCTGGAGGCGATGCCGATGTTAAGCCGAAGGGCAAGATGACCACGCCTCCGCCTGCCGGCCAACCGGGGCAACCAGGTGGCCAGTCGACCGATCCCAACAACCAAGGCGGCTAGAGCCTTTGGCCTAGACTTAGGATGGGTGCCTGGGCCGCTTGGCATACCCGACGCCTGGCTAAGGATGTCTCGCAGCCATACTCGCAAGCAAGCAGTATGGCCGTAGTCCACGAATCTACCGCACGCCGGGCAACCCTCGCCGATTTCTGGCAAGGACAGATTTGCCGTTTCAACGGGACCGAGACCGAAGCTTGGAGTTCCATTCAAGGGCTCCGGCTAGTTGGGGTCTTTCTTGTGCTTGAGGCCGTCGTAAGGCCGGCCTTGAATTTGGTTGGTGGGCGCTACGGGTGGGCTGCTCGCCCGGAGTGGATGGCGGTTGAGATGGGCGTGTTGCTTGTCGTCACCGTTGGGCTGGCGACTCTCGTTGCCAGAGTAAATCTAGATCAGCTGGGCATTCGACGGTGGGCGCAGTGGACGTGGAGTGAGCGGCTTTACTTCATTGAGCTCGTGTCGATCACGATCATCATTTTTTCGCTGGCGAACTGGACACAGGTACATGGCTTGCTGAGTCGTCCCGATGTCGGCCGGATTATCGCCCTCTCTTTTCTGCCTCAATTGGCGTGGGGCTTGTATCAGGAACTGCTCTACCGAGCAATCTTGCAGACGGAATTGGTAAGGCGCTGGGGCAAGTTGCGCGGGATTGTAGTTGGCAACATTATCTTTACCTTCGGCCCGCTGCACTTCTACCACTTTGGCTTGGCCGCTGGACATCCAGAGCATCTATGGATATTTGCCGCCATTTTCAGCATTGGGCTTTACTTCGGTTTGATCTACGAGCATTCTCGCAACCTGTGGATTGTTGGCGTCCTACACGGGTTAGGCGATTGGTTCTTAGTGGGTCTGGCTAAGATTCCCAAAGCAGTCCCACTCATTAGACCTTGATGGATTGTTAGGGTTTGATTAGGACCGTTAAGGACCTTTCAGGTTTATTGCACCCCTAACAAAGCGGCCCTATCCTGACTTCGGACGGAGGGTCTCACCTTGAAGAAAGCATTTACACTTATTGAACTCTTAGTAGTTATCGCAATCATCGCTATTTTGGCAGCCATTCTTTTCCCGGTCTTCGCTCAGGCGAAGGAAGCTGCGAAGAAGACTTCTTGTTTGAGCAACGCCAAGCAAGCTGGACTTGGATTCGCACTTTATACTGGCGATTTCGACGACACGACCGTGCTTCAGAACTCGCCAAAGGTAGTTGATGGCTCAAACAACTACGTTTCCGGTGGCTACTGGTTCAACCTGATCCAGCCGTACGTTAAGAACTACCAGCTGATGTTCTGCCCAGATCGCAACGCGACGAAGACGGGCATCAATAACAAGCAGCCTGCTTCTCTTGGAGGCAAACTGCTTGGTTATGGATACAACGATGGATTCGTAAGCGACAGCGGCTTCGGTCTAACAACCCAGGAAGTAGATGGCTCTCGGCACGGTAAGAACCTTTCGGTGATCAGCGCTCCGGCGGACATGGTTGCCTTTGGCGATACCTACGACACGCCAGGCTATTCGGTAGCCATGGATAACATCTTCTCTGGCGGCGACGGCCCTGTGGGCACGTCAAGAATTCGACACGGCGGCAAACTTAACTATGCCTTCGTTGATGGCCACGCGAAGACCATCACGATGATCAGGGGCTCTTATCTCACGGGCGGCGCCGGTGGACCTTACTTGGTCGCCCGGGCTTCAACCGAGAAAGATGCCGACAAGTGGTGCTATGACCCTGCGGCTCCTTCGGACTACGCAGCGTTCAATACCGATACGAGTGGGTATCCGGTTAACGATGTGAACGAGACATGTTCGCAGGTCGTAGCTGACTACTTCCAGACAGTGAACTTCGTACAGACCCCTTAGTTCCACGCTAAGGCGCGGTGGAGTCGGCTTTGTGCTGGCTCCACTGCTCTTTTAGGACTCATTCACGATGAAAAGAATCACCACAGCACTTGCCTTGCTCTCGCTCATCATTGTTGTTTTAGCTTCAGTTGGCTGCGGTTCAGGCCCAGCACTTGACGACAAGCAGGGAACCGGCTACAACTCGGCTCTGCCGCTAAAGCAGAAAACCGCACTTGAGCAACGCAAGGAAAAGGCCGACAACCTGACCCGCTAATTGCTTGGCTCCTTTTCAATGCTGAAAAGACTTTCAGCGGAAAAGCGGGATCAAGGGCACGCATCACATACTAAATGAAGCCTGGAGTTAACGACATATGATTTCAACCCTATCCGCCCTTCTTGCCATCGTAACCGCGCAAAGCCCTTTGCTGACCCCACAAGCGCCGATCATCGTTCCTGGTGGAGCCGGCCATTTTGACTTTATGAACATTGATCCGGTGAACAGATTGGTGTTCGCCTGTCATCCCGGTAAGTCATCGTTTGTGATGGTCAACCTTGTGACGGGCGCGGCGAAGGACGTGGATGCAGGAACGGAAGTAAACGGCATCTGCGCCGACCCAGCAGGCAAGAGGGTATTTGCGGCTGGTCCGGGCAAGACGCTTGTCTGCTTTGACACGACCACTTGGAAGAAAACAGGCTCTTTGGCCCTGGACGGCCCGGGCGACTGTGTTCAGTTCGATGGAAAGCGCGGCGTGGTCTATGTTGATAACGACGACGGGACGAACCTATGGATTGTCGATCCTGCGACTATGAAGCTCTCGACGGCAGTAACGATCAAAGAAGCGCCGGAATATATGGAATTCGACGCTGGCCGCGACAGGATATTCCAGGCGATCAAGTCGACGAGCACTGTTCAAGTAATTGATGCTGAGTCGAAGAAGGTTCTGGACGAGTGGAAGCTTGGCGAACTAACAAGCCCACACGGCCTCGCCATCGACAGGAAGCTGGGACGGCTGATGGTTGCTGGCAAGAATGGCAAGCTAGCCATTCTCGATGCCGATAGTGGCAAGCTCCTCAGCACCGTCGATGTGGTGAAGGGCAGTGACCAAATTGCTTACGACGAAGGCCTCAAACGCCTTTACATTCCGGGCGCTGCCACCATCCAGATTATTCAGATTGATGCCGATGGTGGCAAAGTGGTGGGCTCCGTTCCAGTAGGCGCTGACTGTCATCGGGTGACGGTCGATCCTACTACGCACGATATATGGGTTGCTTTTTCCGATAAGGAAAACAGCTTCGTGCAGAAATTCACGGCGCAGCAGTAAGCCTAATCACGGGCCATCAGACGATGGCCCGTGATTTTTCGCGCTAATGCAAAACAATCAGCTTCGGCAGCTTTGCAGCTGAGAATTTGAAGGTTTCGGCAGGTACGGGCTGATCAAAGACCACGTCGTCGGCAGTCCAGATAACAGAGCCATATTGAGGATCATCACGGACAATCTTGAAGGGCACCAACATGCCATCGATTGTCCGGAAATCACTCATTGTCTGCGATCCCCCACCTGATTCCGATTTGAGAATCTGGAATGTCTTAGTCGATACGTAATCCGATAAGTTGGCTCCCGAAGGCAGGGTCTTCTGCAGGACATAAACCTGTTCGTCCCCAACCTTGTCGAGCTTAATGATCGCCACTTTCGAGAAGACCTTCTTCCAATCCAAGATTCCGTTAAAGGTTGATATTGCCGCTTGGTCGAGAAGGGCATTTCCCTGAAATACGGTGGTTGACGCAAAGCTTGCTTCTTGTGCGCCGGCAACGCCATCAAAGCAATCATGAGTCCAGAAGATTTTCTTGCCAACTGAGGAGACGACCTCGAACTCGGAAAACATGTTTGGCGCTTGCTTGTAGACGATGCCTGCAGAGGTCATTCCCTGGTTTTCGTAGTTCCTCCGAAACCGGATGGCAACCGAGTGATGCTTGCGGATATTTTCATCGCCCTGGGCAGCAATGACTTTGGCCATGAGGTCGTCGACGCTGATAGGCGCTATGTACGGTTTGGGCTTTTGCAGCACGAAGGTCGCTCCTGACTGCTCGACGACCATTTCGGTTTGCTTGAGATCGTCCTTGGTTGGCCGAAAGGTGATGAAGACGTTTGGCGGCGCAGGCGGCAGGAGGGTGTAACGCCTTCCTCCGACTGTCTTTAGCTCCATTTCAGGTTGCCCGTCAGGGTGAACCGTGAGCTTTTTCTCCTTGAAATGAATGGCAAAGTTGGCCTTGGCAATTGCCAAGTAATACTCGCCTACTTCATTTTCAGGATGGTCGGCGACGGCGGCCTTGTCGGCCGGCTTATCTTCCTTTACAGGCACAAAGGCGGACCAAATATCCTCCATCGCCATTGATCCGAGGGGCGAGGATGAGACATTGGTGAGCAAGGCAAAACCAAGGTGTTGGTCAGGAAGAAGAGCTACTTCCGCGTTGAATCCATCGATGTTGCCGCCATGTTCGACCACCTTGTGGCCGTGCCAATCGTGAAGCATCCAGCCATAACCGTAGTTGGCTGTGCCACCCATGGCCATATGGGCTGCGCTAAGGTCGTCGAATCCCTTCTCGGAGATGAGTCTCTTATCCCCGGCAACGCCGCCGTTGAGCATGAACTGAACCCACTTTCCCATGTCCTTGGCATTGGAATTGATCGCGCCAGCGGGCGCGACGCTCGGTAAATCGCGCATGGGAAGCTCGATCCAAGCCTTCGATTTATCGACGAACTGATAGCCGTGGGAATGGTCCTTCGAGGTTAGCGTGGTTGCAACCGAGGTGTTGGTTTCGTTCATCTGTAGGGGATCGAGGATTCGGCTCTTGAGTAGGTCCTCCCAAGTAGCGCCTTCGACCGTTCCAGCGATCTGGCCCGCAGCGTCGAACATGAGGTTTTGGTATTGGAATTTTTTGCCGATTTTGGCGGTGGGTTTGGCGGTCGCGAGCGACCGGATTGCTTCTTCAGAGTTGAGCACGCCCGAATACCAGACCAAGTCGGTTCTCGCGACTCCAGACCGATGGGAAAGCAGGTCCGCTATCGTAATTTTTTGATCCGATTCTGGATCGGCTAGCTGAAAGTAGGGCAGATACTTTTTGGGAGAATCGGTGAGCGAGAGCTTGCCCTCGTCCTGGGCCATCGTGATAAGAGCAGCGGTGAACGCCTTGGTGCTTGAGCCGATGGCGAAGAGGGTGTCGGGAGTGACTGGGAGTGCTTGCGCCAGGTCGCGCTTTCCAAATCCCCTTATAAGCACCACCTTGCCGTCCCTTACGATGACGAGGGATGCACCTGGGATGTGGAGTTCGGCCATATGCGTGGCAATGCTTTTTTCGATCTTGGAATTAACGGCTTTGGGATCGAGTGGCTTTGATGCCTGGCCGAAGGCGGTGAGGGGAATCAAAGCTAGTGGCGCGAGGGTTGATAGTTGTCGCATGTTTATGCCCGTGAATACGTGTCAAATGATGACATGCGTGTCCGAACTGCCTTGGGACCAATTCTCTTGGCGTTCATAATCACGGGCGTGGCAGATGAAGGCACGCCTTTTGTAGCTCCTGAGGAATTGGAACGGAGGCTCGGGGTACGGTTTCTCGCGCGCTTAGGGGCGAACGAAAGCGTCTTTGGACCTTCCCCGGTAGCGATTGAGGCTATGAAACGTGCGGTTGAAGTCGGCGCGTATTATGGCGACCCAAACTCCACCGCATTGCGGGAAGGTCTGGCGAATCTGCTCGGAGGTGGTACGGGGCGTTTCCTCGTTGGCCCAGGAATTGATGGGCTTCTGCTTCATCTTGTGAAGCACTTCTTGGGACCGGGCAAGGTCGCGGTTACTACTCTTGGAAGCTATCCGACGTTCGAATATGCGGCTAATAGCGTGGGGGCAAGGATTGTGCGGGTTGGCTATCGCGACAATCGCATCGATCTTGAAGCTTTGTCTGATGCTGCCCGGCGCCACAACGCCGATGTCGTCTATCTTGCAAACCCTGACAATCCGTCTGGAAGTTTTCATGGTTCATCGGCAATCCTCGGCTATATTGGGAGCCTCCCGGACTCGGCGACACTCCTTCTCGACGAGGCTTATTCTGACTTCGTTGACTCTAAGGCGTTATTACCCAGGGGCGCAGACTTGCCGCGAGTCATCCGCTTGAGGACCTTCTCGAAAGCCCACGGGATGGCGGGCCTTCGCATTGGCTACGCGATGTCCAATCCTGAATTGCTTAGGCCGATAAACCGAATTCGCGGACATTTTGAAGTCAACAGCGTCGCCCAAGCAGGCGCCCTTGCCTCGCTCAATGACCCTTCGTGGATCGCTCACGTTGTCCACGAGGTTGGCAAGGGGCGACTGGAGCTTGCAGCGATTCTTAGTGCATTTGGGTTGAAGCCGCTGGAAAGCCATACCAACTTCGTGACGGCAGAGGTTGGAAGTCGGGAACAAGCCGAACAGCTTCTGGATCGCCTTCTGAAGGCGGGGGTCTTTATCCGCAAACCGGGCCAACCACCACTTGATGCTTGTATTCGGGTGACCGTGGGTCGAAGGGAGGATCATGCTGTGTTGCGAAGCGCGCTGGAACGTATGGCTGTATGAGGTGACGGTTACAACTAGGGGACCGTTCCCTTCAGCGGGCCATGGGCTGGGTTTCGATGATATCCCCGATAGACTCCGGCAACACCTGGTTGTTGCGCTTTGCGACGACCGCCTTACCGCCATCGTCCTTGCCGTCCGGCCCAACACTGTAGAAAATGAGATTGCCGTCGCGGGTAACCATTCGAAGTTTTGCGCCAGGATAGAAAGGGTCTTCGGGTGCCGCTTGCAGGACGCTAGGAGCTAGGTCCTTGAGGGATGTCGGAGAGCGATGATGTTCCTTCTGGAACGCTATGGCAGCCATTTTCATGGCAAGCAACCGTACCACAGTCTGCTGACGTAAAGACGAAAACCAGAATTGGTCAAACGTCGTGCTCATGTCAGCGATCTCTTTGAAGTCCGGATTCTCGGCCATAAAGGATTCCGGGGGATGAGGAGCCGGCCCCCTGTTTGCAAAGGGAGCGGAATATGCTTTCAGCCGTTCCAATATTAGGTCGTCCCTTGCCTTCAGCAAAGCAGGTAGGTTGGCCGCCTCCTTTCGCTCTTTTTCGGGGAGCTCCTTAATATCCTCTGCTCTCAGGCGGAACTTCGGCGCATACAGAACCTCGCTTCGAACCTGATCTGCTTCCGACCGGCGGTGCGCCGAGGTCTCAGCCAAGTGGCGGGAAGCAGCTTCGGCGAGGTGGACATCAAGGCCCGGAGCGATGTTCTTGAGATGGCTCAGTGAAATCGCTTCGACGGCAATCCCGACAAGACTGTCGATCAACGTTGAACCCTGGTCAAGGAACTGCCCGCCCAAGTCATATGCCATCAAGTAGTCGTTGAGGGCTTCAGGCAAATGCCCCGCCGAGGCCTCAGAGTCTCCCGAGGCGCACGCAAATTTTGCGAGATGCTTGACGGCCGCGAGAATCGGAAAATGATCCGAGAGGGCATAGGCATCATCTTCAGCCCAGCCGGAGGAAACTTTGGCAGCGGCTATCTTCACCCCAAGACCCCGCCTAAGCAGCAGAAGCGACCGACGGTTCGCCTTGACGACGGCAGCAATCTTTGGGCTGACCTTAAGTGGAAAGGACAGATGGCTGTCACTGCTCTTTCCTATCAAATGCTCCGGATCCTTGAGGACTCGAAATGCCAGATCATAGACATCAAGAGCATTAGTAGATTGCTCCAGCTTCTTTTCTTGTTGCGGAGTTAGTTTCATCTGTCGCTTCTCGGAGTCGCTGAGAACGTGAAGCATGAATTTCATGCCTGACTCCGTCAGTTTGTGCGAGTCCTGGTCGGACTGGTCGGCTTGTTGGCAGGCTGTCACCAAGCTAAAGCACAAGATAAGGGCCCGCGCGATTGCCATTGCCTAAGTAACGGCCCACATGAACGTAAAGTTGCGTGTCGTCGCGCGTCTGGTCCCTGGTTGCCGTCTGCAACCGGGCGGCATCATGCTGGCAATCAAGTAGGCAGAAGACTTGCCGATGAATCCTATAGTAGGGCTGCTCGGAGGTATGGTTGAGAGCGTATGTCAGACGAGTTCGATGAGCCCGAGGGGCCTGAAAATTTGGACGAGCCTCCTGCGTTCTTTCCTTATGAGAACCGGGCACAACGTCGTGAGCCAGGATCGCTCGGCGAGCTGATCGAAGTTCAAATTGAGGGCGTCTTTTCTGCTGAGAACGGCGGCAACATCTCCCGATTTGTGCTGCTATCCGATGGCGAGCGCAAGTTGCCTATGCTCATCGGTCTTTACGAAGCGACGGCAATCACCTTCGCTTTAGAAAACGAGCGCCCTGATCGCCCGATGACCCATGACTTGATCAAGAACATCATGGATCGACTGGATGCGCATCTGGACCGCGTCGTTATTGACGATCTCTGGAATGCCACCTATTACGCCAAGCTTTATTTGAAGCAAGGGAAGGAAGAGATCGAAATCGATGCGCGCCCATCTGATTCGATCGCCATGGCGGTTCGGTTCGACGCCCCCATCTTCGTTGCCGACGGCATTCTCGACCAATCCTCCGAGGAATAGCGTTGGAACCTGCGGCCCGCGCTAAGGAACTTAGGGAAGTGGTGGAGTACCACGCTTACCGCTATTACGTCCTTGATTCGCCGGAGGTCAGCGACTCCGAATACGACAAGCTGTTTCGCGAGCTTGAAGACCTTGAACGGGAACATCCTGAGCTAAAGACTTCTGATTCGCCCACGGCTCGGGTTGGTGGTCCGCCGATCGCCGGATTTGAGCAACATCGCCATCTTGCGCCGATGCTCTCACTGGACAACGCTTTTGGCGAAGACGAGCTTCGTGCGTTCGATGAGCGCGTTCGCAAGGTTCTTGGGGTCGAAGGTCCGATTCGATACTATGCCGAGCTGAAATTCGACGGCGCCTCTATCTCGCTCACCTATCAGGATGGCGTGCTTGTTACCGCTGCTACCCGTGGCGACGGCCGGGTTGGGGAAGAGGTTACAGCGAACGCCAAGACCGTCCGCGGCATTCCCATTCGCATGCGAGAGCCGGTTCCGGGTGTGGTTGAAGTTCGTGGTGAAGTGCTGATGTACAAGTCTGTGTTCAAAGCCTTGAACGAGGCGATGGCGGAGAAGGGCAAGCAGGTGTTTGCTAATCCGCGTAACGCCGCAGCCGGTGGATTGCGCCAGCTTGACAGCCGCCTTACTGCTGCGCGGAAGCTGAATTTCATGTGTTACGGTTTTGGGGCGGGGCCGCGTTTTGCCGACACTCAGAGTGGCACCCTTACGCGCTTGCGTGAGCTTGGCTTTAGCGTTGCCCAGGAAGCTACGGTGTTGAATGGCATCGACGTAGTGCTCGCGTTTTTTGGTGGTTGGCGAGAGACGCGGCCGGGAGTGCCTTTCGGTATTGACGGCGTCGTCATCAAAGTCGACAGCCTGGATGCTCAGGACGACCTCGGCTTCACGGCCCGCGGACCGCGTTGGGCGATTGCCTACAAGTTCCCCGCCGAGCAGGCGTTTACGAGGCTAAACAGTATTTTCGCGTCGGTGGGTCGAACGGGGACGGTGACGCCGGTTGCTGATCTAGAGGCGGTTGTGGTCGGTGGCGTTACTGTTACGCGGGCAACGCTGCACAACTACGAGGACCTGCGGCGCAAGGACGTGCGTACAGGTGATATCGTGGTGATTCAGCGGGCGGGGGATGTTATCCCGGAAGTCGTTGGCCCGGTGCTGGAGAAGCGAACAGACGACCTTGCGGCTCCGGAGGAGCCTACGGAGTGCCCGGAGTGCGGCACAGCCCTATCCCATCCGAGCGGAGAAGTCGCTCTCAAGTGCACGAATAAGGCCTGCCCTGCGCAGATAGCTGCTAAGGTCCGCCATTTTGTTTGGCGGGGAGCTATGGATATCGAGGGGCTTGGCGAGAAATTGATCGACCGATTCCTTGAACTTGGGCTGCTCACCGACCTGCCGAGTATCTATCGTCTGAGGGATCGCAAAGAGGAGATGATCAACCTGGAACGCTTGGGTGAGCAGAGCGTTACCAACTTGTTGGAGGCGATCGAGGATTCCAAGTCGAGGCCGTTGGATCGCTTCATCAACGGGCTGGGGATTCCAGGAGTTGGAGAACGGGGCGCTCACGACCTGGCGGTTGAGTTTCGTACGCTGGAAACACTGAGGCACGCCACATATGACGACTTGGTGAACGTCGCCGATGTTGGCCCTCGCACCGCTAGCGAGATCGAGGAGTTCTTTGAAGAGCCTGAGAATCAGGCGATGTTGGACGAGTTCTTTGAGTTGGGTGTGCGACCTGTTGAAGCTGAAGCGCCCGTCAGTGACCTATTTAGCGGGCAGACAATTGTCTTCACGGGCAGGCTGGAGAAGTTCACCCGGGAAGACGCAGAAACCCTGGTTATGAAGATGGGTGGGAAAGCGGCTGGTAGCGTGAGTAAGTCGACTTCCTTTGTAGTCGCTGGCCCCGGCGCGGGATCCAAGTTAGCGAAGGCGGAGCAGCTTGGTGTTGCCGTGCTTACCGAAGAAGATTTTCTGGAGAAGCTGCCCGAAGGGAGCCTTTGAACCGGTTCACAGTGAACGTTCCAGCGGGGCAGTTGGATTTGCCGCTTTGCGTGTCCAGCGGGCAGGTCTTTCGTTGGGATAAGTTTGCTGACAGCCACTGGCTGGGCGTAGATGGGACAAATTGGTTTCGGGTTGCCATCGCGGGTTCCGATTGCTTCGAAGTCGAGTCGAACGCCGATGAATCGGCGTTTTCTAGCCTTTTTCGACTGGACTGGAATGCTGAGGTAGTTGAGCGGCAGTTAGTCGGGAACGGCCCTGAGCTTGTGCCGTATCTGTCTGCGCTTAAGGGATTGCGCGTGATGCGCTCCTCAGATGCTGGTGAGACGTTGTTCTGCTTCCTTTGCACGCCCAATAATCACATCTCGCGCATTGGCTCGATGGTGCGCAAATTAGCCTCGTTCGGTGATGTGATGGAGGTTATTGATGGAGTTGCCGTTCACAGGTTTCCGAGCGCCGAACGGATTGCGGCCATTCATGAACAGGAGCTTCGCGACCTTGGCTTCGGCTACCGCGGCGCGACAATTCCTCGGGTAGCTAAGCAAATCCTGGCTAATCAGAAGGGTTGGCTAGAAAGCCTCAAGGAAGGCTCATATCAGGACGCCCACGATGAATTGGCCGCACTTCACGGCGTAGGCCCCAAGCTTGCTGACTGCATTGCTCTCTTCGCCCTGGACCACGGAGAGGCAGTGCCGATCGACACCCATATCTGGCAGGCGCTAACGCGTTTGTATTTCCCTGAATGGGCGGGTTCTGCGCTCACGGGAGCGAAGTATCGCGCGGCAGGTGACCACTTTAGGAGCCGCTTTGGGGCGCTTTCCGGCTGGGCTCAGCAACATTTGTTTTACGACAACGTGCTGCATGGCCGCGAGGCTAGAAGGGCCGTTAAAAGCGGTCAAAAAGTCACCCGGTAATGTTGCGGAATCGACCGTCCAGGTTGATCAGTTTTGCAGTAGCAGGTACAATCTCGGTCTGCAGCGAGGCAAGAGGAGGTTCCAAATGCGCAACTGCTCACTTAGAGTAAGTTCGATTATTCTATTTTTTGGTTTCGCGTTGGGGGCCAAGGCCGCTCAAAATCAAGCAAACGAAAAGGTAGAAACAGTGGTTGAGTCGAAGGCGATTCCACCAACGGTAGTCTATGAGATCAGCCGAACCGTCGGCGCAGGGAGAACCCTGAAAGAAGACGGGAAGCCGGGCGAAGTCAAGCGAACGTATGAAGTCAAGTTCGTAGACGGGAAGCCAAAGGCGAAGAAGCTGATTAAAGAGGAGAGGGTCGAGCCGACCCCAACACGAATACTCCTCGGTCCCAAAGGATTTTCACCCAGCCGCCATAAGTTTGGCCGCGGGAGTGTTCGCGTGATGAACGCTACTGCGTACGATCCTAGCCCGCAAACAATCGGGCGTGGAGCTACAGGCCGGACGAGGGATGGCCACATTGCAACGTTTGGTTGCGTGGCAGTCGATCCCAGAGTTATTCCGCTCGGCACGCTTTTGTATGTCGAGGGTTATGGAATGGCTTTAGCCTGCGACACCGGTAGCGCCATTAAGGGCAATAGAATCGATCTTTGCTATGACTCTCGCCACGTGGCGAATGCCTATGGCCGTAAGAACGTCGTAGTCCATATCCTTAAGTGAATCTAGCCGACTCAGGAATTTTGAAGGCGTTCTTGGCCCGCCACGGGCTCACCGCCACAAAAGTACTGGGTCAGAACTTTTTATGCTCGGCCAATGTTGTCAAGTCGATTGTCAAATCGGTTGCTGGCTGCAAGGGTGTGTTGGAGATTGGCCCCGGTCCTGGCGTTTTAACGTCGCCTTTGGCCGAAGTGGCTGAGGTATTGGCCTTGGAATTGGACCCTACGATGGTCGAGGCTTTGAAAGAGTCGGCACCGACGGCTCGTGTCCTCCAAGAAGACGCGTTGCGAGCCAATTTACGCGAGTTCTTGTTGAGCTTGCCTGAACCCCGGGCAGTCGTTTCCAACCTGCCCTATTACATCACGGGTGCGCTCCTGCAGCGAATTGCCGAGCAGCGGCTTCTGATCGATTGCGCGGTGCTTATGATGCAGAAGGAAGTGGCAGAACGGATCATGGCCGGGCCGAAGACGCCGTCCCGTGGATCGCTGTCGGTCTACTTGCAATCGCAGTTTGAAATTAGCATTGTGGCGCAGGTGCCAGCTGGCGCGTTTATGCCTCCGCCGAAGGTGAACAGCACCGTGTTGAAGTTTTCGCCATTTTTGCCCAAAGTTGGACAGGACCTTGAAAACTTATACTTTAAGGCGATACGTGTAGGTTTTACGCATCCGAGAAAGACCCTCGCGAACAATTTGGCGGTCGGTTTCCACCAGCCGCGAGAGCTGATGCTCCAGGCGATTGAAGGTGCAGGACTTGGAGAGAAGGCAAGGCCTCAAGAGATGAGCCTTGATGAGTGGGTGTCGTTGGCAAAATCGTTGGCCGACGTGCTTCCGCGCTAAACTTGTACACAGTCGTTTGGAACTTATACTTTCCATGCCAAGCGTCTGAGCCATGGCTTCGTCACCTTCGATCGATGTGTGAGTAGCTTTCCCCCGGCTACTAAGCTCGAGGTTTGAAAGCGGTATATTTCGCCCCTTCAGGGCTTGGATTGGCTCGGTTTGAACCCAGGCCGTTTGCCTGGGCTATCTTATCTCGGCCCTTCGGGCCTTCCGACGCTAGTAACGAGACTGCCAAACTTCTTATTGCCTGGACCGAAAGCGATACTCGGTCGGCGGTTTCCATCGCCAGCTCAAACCAGCCGGCTTTGCCCAGTTGTAGCAGGTGCCAGCGACTCCCATCACCCTCTTTCCGAGCCATAAATTCGCAAAGCGCACGTTTTCAAGATATAAGTGAATGGCTGAACAAACCGCCAGGAAACGACGGAGGAAGTGACACACCGTGCGCCTGGGAAGAAGTCTCCTCGGAAATCCAATTGGTCGCTCAATTCAACGACCGATATACTGGCGTTTAGGATCCGTCTAAGATCACGCAGACAAGGTGGTTGGAAATCTCTGGCTGCCGAAGATGCGGTCACACGGGGAGCCCCTTCCTGATCCATAAATACTTTTAACCTTTCGAATTGGATGCCAAACAATCAAAGCCATTGCTCTGACGATCTAAAGGCGTTTGCCTTGAGCCTTGGCTTTCAGTCGTTTGGCGTATGTTTGGCAACGCCACCGCCGCACATGGGCGCCTATCGCGAATGGATTGACAAAGGCTATCACGGCACCATGTCCTATTTGGCGGGGCATGCCGCGCTTAAGGCATCCCCTCAAGAGTTGCTGCCCGGAGCTAAGTCGGTGATTGCTGTGGCGTTAAATTACAATCAGGACAACCCGGTTGTTGAGGGTATGCCTCACATCGCCCGTTATGCTCTGGGCCGTGATTATCATAAAGTGATCAGGAGCAAGCTGAGGAAGCTTGCTGCTTGGATTGAGGGGCAATATCCTGACGCCCAAACCCGCGCTTGCGTCGATTCGGCGCCGATTATGGAGCGGGATTACGCTCAAATGGCGGGTCTTGGCTGGTTTGGAAAGAACACTTGTCTCATCGATTCAAAGCGGGGAAGCTGGCTTTTCATTGGTCTCCTCCTAACGACGGTCAATTTTGATATTGACGATCCTGCAGTTGGTGGGTGCGGAACCTGTCGCAAATGCGTCGACGCCTGCCCGACGGGAGCTTTGGTGTTTGAGGACGAGCGGTGGCAGCTTGACGCCAGGCGTTGCATAAGCTATCTCACAATTGAGTACCACGGCGAGGTTGATACAGAGCTTGCGGGGCAGGTGGGTGGTTGGACGTTCGGTTGCGATGTTTGCCAGGAAGTCTGCCCTTTTAACGAGCCCCGTATCTCTCAGCCAGATCGGGCCGCTGTTACAACCGAGCAAGATTTTCTAAGGCGTCGAGAATGGCCCTGGTTGACTCAGCTGAAGGTCATTCAAGAAGATGATTGGGATCGTTTGTCTGCCGGTTCGGCAATACGCCGAACTGGGATCGAAGGGATCAGGCGTAATGCCGCCCTTAACTTGGCAGCCGGTGAGGGTTCATAATTCCTGGTCAATGGCGGCAAACGAATACCATTTCGTCACCGAGTGGCGGCTCAAGGGCACCTGTGAACAGGTTTACGAGATCTTGTCCGACGTTCACGGGCTGGCTAGATGGTGGTCAAGCGTTTATCTCAAAGTTGAAGTTCAGGAAGAGGGCGACAAGGATGGAGTTGGCAAAGTTGTCAAACTTCATACCAAGGGATGGCTGCCGTATACGCTCAATTGGAGTTTCAAAACGACAGGCGCCAACAAGCCCAACGGATTTTCACTTGAGGCGTTTGGAGACTTCGACGGAACCGGCGTTTGGACGTTTAAGCAGATCGGCGACACGGTCGAAATTATCTACGACTGGCGAATTTCTGCGGAAAAGCCGCTACTGAAGCGGTTGTCTTGGCTTATGAAACCGATCTTTGCCGCTAATCACCGATGGGCGATGGCTCAGGGCGAGAAGGGGCTTATTGGGGAGCTTGCGAAATGAATCTCGGGTTCTAATGTAATTGGAAGGGACAGTTTGCTTTTGACACCCTCACCTCAGTTCGCATTCGCTCACAGATCCTCTCCCGCGGAGCAGGCGACGAGGTCTTAAAGGAAGGGACTTTGATGTTTACCGGAGTTGACCTCCTCCGCCTTCCCGGAGTCAGGCACCTCCTCCTCTCGCGACACGGAGTCGCTCCAAGTGGAGGAGTTAGTTGGAAGGGACTGTTTCGGGTTGGTCGACCGGCCCCCGTCGGCTTTGCCGCCACCCCCGCCTCTTCCAGGCGTGGGAAGGACTGGACGGGACAGTTTCGTTTTGGACAACCCATCCGGGCCTTGGTCACCCTCCCCGGCGCATGGTGTGGAGGGCTCATTTGGAATGCTCAGGCTGACCTAGGCTTCTCGAACGGATGCAGGCTTTGCCTTGCGGTTTGCCAGAGCGGCTTCGTACATTTCAACGTACTTCAACGCGCTCTTCGTCCAGCTGTAGTCGCCTTCCATCGCAGTTTTTTGAACCTGTGACCAGCGCTTCGGATCGAGGTAGATCTTGTGAGCACGACGAACTGCGCTCATGAAATCTTCAGCAGACT